>NZ_VEKZ01000052.1:0-29453 GCF_007681465.1 Siminovitchia fortis | reverse complement strand
ACTACCATGCCCTAATTATAAGGTTTTTTTGTGTTTATTTTTAATGAAAATTGGGATGATTTTCAACACTTTGATAGTTTGTGTGCGAGTTAAATTACTTGACTTTTGCTTGAAATTTTAATGCAACACTAGTGTGAAAAAATATGAGGTGGATACTATCATCCATCTGGCGGCCCTGCTTTCGGCTTCGGCGGAAACAAAGCCGCTTCAGGCCTGGAACCTTAACATGGGAAGTCTTATCAATGTATTGGAGGCGGCCCGGGAGCTCGGCCTGAAAGTTTTTGTACCGAGCTCCATCGGCGCTTTCGGTTCTGATACACCGAAGCAGCAAACACCGCAGGTCACGATCCAGCGGCCTTCCACGATGTATGGGATCAATAAAGTGGCAGGCGAACTTCTTTGTGATTACTATTTTCATAAATATGGCGTGGATACACGCGGCGTCCGTTTTCCCGGGCTTGTTTCATACGTTGCCCCTCCGGGAGGGGGGACTACAGATTACGCTGTGGAAATCTATTTTGAAGCGACTCGGAAAAAACGTTATACCTGTTTTGTCGGCCAAAATACCTGCTTGGACTTGATGTATATGCCTGATGCGTTAAATGCTGTCGTGCAGCTCATGGAGGCTGATCCGGGAAAGCTTAGATTCCGGAACTCCTATAATATTACGGCAATGTGTGCCACACCCGAAGATATCGCAAATGAAATTAAAAAGCATATTCCTTCGTTTGAAATCGATTATAAAATTGACCCGGTCCGGCAGGCGATTGCTGACAGCTGGCCAGACTCTTTGGATGACTCTGCCGCCCGGAAGGACTGGGGGTTTAAAGCGGAATTTGGGCTGGAGGAAATGACGGAAGATATGCTGGAAAAAGTAAAAAAGAAACGATCATGAGCCGCCTGTGTCTGTAGCAGGAAGGCTCTTTATTTTGATATACTTGGACTATCAAAACATCTGGAGGTCTGTAGCATTGTTGACGAAAGCAAAGGGCTTTCTGCAGTCTTACTTTGGATTTGACGAATTCCGCCGGGGACAGGATACGATTATCCGAAAAGTGCTGGAGGGTGAGGATACTCTGGGAGTCATGCCGACCGGAGGCGGCAAGTCCATCTGTTACCAGATTCCCGCCTTATCGCTCCGTGGAATAACAATCGTTGTCTCTCCACTGATATCACTGATGAAGGATCAGGTGGATGCACTGGAAAAGGCCGGTATCCCTTCTACTTTTATTAACAGTACCATTACGGGTGCAGAAATGCGGGAGCGGATGTCCGGGCTATATAGCGGTAAATATAAACTCGTTTACATTGCACCGGAAAGATTGGAGACCGATTATTTTTTAAGGCTCCTCGAAGAGGTGCATGTTTCTCTCGTCGCAATAGATGAGGCGCATTGTATTTCCCAGTGGGGCCACGATTTTCGGCCGAGCTATTTATTGATCCGCAAATTGATTAATAAAATCAAACCAAAGCCGACAGTGTTGGCTTTGACTGCCACGGCGACTCCACAGGTGCGTGAGGATATCCGCCAGCTTCTGGATATTAGTGCGGACAATACAATTGTGACCGGATTTGAAAGGGAAAATCTTCGCTTCCATGTCGTAAAGGGGCAGAACCGCGATCTGTTTTTGACCGACTATGTTCAAAAAAATTCCGGACAGGCGGGTATAGTTTATGCGGCGACAAGGAAAGAAGTGGAGCGGTTATATCAGCTGTTGAAAGCAAAGGGGATCGCGGTTGGTAAATACCACGCGGGAATGTCGGAAAAAAACCGCGAAAGTTATCAGGAGCAATTTTTATATGATGATATTGATGTGATGGTTGCTACTAATGCCTTTGGGATGGGTATCAACAAATCGAACGTAAGGTTTGTAATCCACTATCATATTCCGCGGAACATGGAGTCGTATTATCAAGAGGCGGGCAGGGCAGGAAGAGACGGGGAAGAAAGTGACTGCATCTTGCTTTTTGCCCCCCAGGACAGCCATATCCAATCATTTCTCATTGACCAGTCCGACATGGACGAGCATCGCAAGGAAAACGAGTTTGGCAAGCTGAGGAAAATGATGGCCTATGGCCATACAGAGTCTTGTTTGCAGCAATATATCCTGCACTATTTTGGCGAGGAAGATCCCCCTGTTTGTGGAAAATGCGGCAACTGCACGGATGACCGGGAGCAGGTCGATGTGACGGTAGAGGCCCAAATGGTTCTGTCATGCATCAGGCGCATGAATGAGAGATTCGGTAAAACGATGATTGCCAAGGTGCTGACTGGTTCCGCAGATCAAAAAATACGAAGTTTCGGATTTGATCGGCTGTCTACCTATGGAATCATGAAGGACAAGACACAAAAGGAGACAACGGAGTTCATCGATTTTTTAACGGCGGAAGGGTATTTGCGTCCAACTGACGGATCATATCCCATTTTGATGTTGACCGAAATGGCCGGGGATGTTTTGCGGGGAAAAGAAAAAGTGATGAGGAAAGAAAAGGTGCGCATCGCACAAATTGTGGAGGACAATATGCTGTTTGATGTACTGCGTAAACTTAGAAAAGGAATTGCCGATGAGGAGAATGTTCCTCCATATATCATTTTTTCTGATGTGACATTAAAAGAAATGAGTGCATTGCTTCCGAGAAATGAAGCTGAGCTGATGCAAGTCAAGGGTGTAGGTGAGCGGAAGTTGGAGGCGTACGGACAGGCGTTCCTGAAAGAAATAAATAAGTATTGCGAAGAGCAGGGAATTGAAAGGCCGGAAGTGGGCCTGCCGATTGGGCATACGGCCAAACAGCGGACGGGGAGAGTCTCAAGCAAGGAACCAAGCCATCATATAACCTATCGAATGTTAAAGGACGGCCTTTCCATTGCAGAAATTGCTGCTGAGCGCGGCGTGGCGGAAAGGACAATAGAGGGGCACCTGTTGAAATGTCCTGCAGACGGATTGGAGGTGGATTGGTCGGAATTCGTCCCCAAGGAATATGAACCATTGATACAGGAAGCCGTTGAACAGGCAGGGGCGGAACGACTAACGCCAATTAAAGAGCTTCTTCCGGAGGAAATCAGCTTCTTTATGATTCGAGCCTATTTGGAAAAACAAAAAGCATGAAAGAACCTGCCAAAATCTGCATGGTGCGGAAATGGCGGGTTTTTCTTGTTGTTTAGCGTACTATAAAATGCTCAGGTTGTGAGTAACTTATTTGTCACTTAGTGTTGCGTCTGGCTCCAGCGCCTATCGACTAGCAGACTTCACGCTTCTTCCTACGATAAGTCAACATCGCTCCGCTGCGCTGCGCGTGTTGTCCGGCTGCGAGTGCCATCGGCTCGAGGTCATAAGCCAATCGCTGCTGAAGGCAAACTACGCCTTCTTCAGCGCTCGTCTTATGCTTGTCGCCGATAAGCAGGCACTCTCCGCCTTTCCTTATCCTTTATCTCGTCAGAAGCGCTCCAGTCTGTACGTCGATAAACAGGCGCTTGAGCCTTTGTTCTGGAACAAGGGAGGAAGTTCATAATCAAACGTTTGATTAACATATGTGGCAGGGGGCATTACTTTTATCAAACGTTTGAATAATAATTGGGACAGGGGTGCAGTTTTCTTAATCAACCGCTTGATTAGCATTTGTGACGGGAGTTGTGTATTCTTAATCAACCGTTTGATTAATCGTTGGTGTAAGGGGCGTGCATTCTTAATCAACCGTTTGAATAGTATTGGAGAAAGGGTCCTGTTTTCTTAATCAACCGTTTGATTAGTGGTCGGTTTGGGGTATCGGATTCCTAATCAACCGTTTGATTGGCTTTCCCCCGAGGACCTTTTTCGATAAAATTCGAGGAACCTCCCAAAGTGGGTTTCGTTGCATTTTTGCGGTTTTTTCGCTAGAATACATGCCAATAACAGAGGACGGAAAAGCCTAAAGCGAAGGGGATATGACATTGATAAAATGTATCGCCACCGATATGGATGGAACGCTGCTCAATGCCAGTCAGGAGGTAAGCGAGGAGAATAAGCTTGCAATTGAAGCGGCCCGGAAACAGGGAATTGACTTTCTTGTTGCGACAGGGCGCTCCTATCATGACCTGCGTTATGTTTTGGACAAAGTTGGCATTCGGTGTCCTGCAATCTGCCTAAACGGAGCGGAAATCCGGGATGCAGAAGGGAATGTTGAATTTGGCATCGGATTAGAAGCAGTGATCGCGGAGAAAGTAGCTTATGTACTCGACAATGCGGATATGTACTATGAGCTTTATACGAGCAATGGGACATATACTACCAATTACGAAAAGGGAATTCAGGCCGTCATGGATATTTACCGGACTGCAAACCCATCCATTGAAGTTTCAAAGTTGAGGCAAAGGGTTGAAAAGCGCTTTAAGAAACGTCTGATCAAAATCGTGGATGATTTTGATGATGTTTTTGGATCGGAAGACATTACCACCTATAAATTTTTCGGATTTTCAAAAGATCAATCACTGCTTGTTGAGGTAAGCAAGCGGCTTGAACAAATAAATGGGATCACAGTGACAACTTCCGGACGCCAGAACATTGAAATCACTCACAAGAATGCCAAAAAAGGGAATGCATTAAAGCGTTATACGGAAAAAAGGGGAATCTCCCTTGAAGAGACCATGGCTCTCGGCGATAATTACAATGATTTATCCATGCTGGAGATGGTCGGGCACTCAGTTGCAATGGGAAACGCCGAAAAAGAAATAAAGGATACCTGTCGCTATGTAACAGGATTGAATACGGAAGACGGGGTAGCCGAAGCCATTTATAAAGCACTCGAGGAAATGGCTATCTCTTGAATTGGAAATTCCTATAAGACTCTTACCATAACCGACTACGACAATATTGAGCTGCATCGCAATTGTTAGATGATGTCTACATCTACAGTTGGGAGCAGTTTTTTACTTTTCCCTTAAAAGTTATGACACCTGTCATATATAACATCTGATAGGTGTGAATTCTCCCTCGCTTTTTTTCCAGATACAATCGGATTAACCGATTTTTCAAAAAGCGAGGAGGTTGACTATGAAAAAAGAACGGATTCGTCTACTGGATATTTTACGGGGATTTGCAATTGCAGGAACATTGGGTACCAACATTTGGATTTTTGCCCATTTAGGGGATTTGTCATATATTACTACATATGAATATTCATCTTGGTGGTCGCTTGAAGACTTTTGGAGAATGTTCATCTTATTTTTAGTAAACGGGAAACTGCTGGGCTTGCTGACGATTATGTTTGGAGTAGGGCTGGAGTTAAAGTATAGACAGTCACTCAGAAAGAACCAGCCTTGGCCAGGCCTGTATATATGGACGTCATGTATATTGATCATGGAAGGGTTCATTCATTTTTTATTCGTCATGGAGTATGATATTTTGATGAGCTATGGGATTACAGCTATCATTGTGTCACTCATCATTAAAGGCGGCGACCGTACTATTTCCAGAACGATGAAGGTGATCGGTGGTATTCACGCCGCATTTGTACTTTTTCTGTTACTGGTCGGCATCCTGGGGGCGAATATGTCTTTGGGGAGTTTTTACGAAGTCACTTTACTGTACAAAGATGGTACATGGCTTGAACAGGTAAAGTATAGATTAGATCATTTTCTGCTCCTTAGAAGTGAAGCCATTCTTGTGATTCCAATGAATATCTTTCTTTTTTTGCTCGGTGTACGATTGATGCGTTCAGGAGTTTTTTCGCCAAATGAGAGCGGGAAGCGCAAACGAAAAAAACTGTTCAATATAGGGATTTATATCGGTGTCCCATTAAACCTCCTGGTTTTTATTCCAGGTGGAGCTTTTGACCTTCCTGTCCGCTATCTATTTGCCCCGATTTTATCACTGGGGTATTTGGCCTTGATTGCGAGAATGGTAGAAAGAAATGAAAGATTGTGGATTTGGCGGCGATTGGAACAAATGGGAAAAATGTCTTTAAGCTGCTATGTGATGCAAAACCTAATTGCTTCCTTTATTTTTTACGGATGGGGATTGGGACTTGGGGGAAAGGTGAACTCCCTGACCGTCATATTATTATGGATTCTTATTTGCTGCTGTCTCATGATCATTTCTTCATTTTGGCTGAAATATTTTACGTTGGGCCCAATGGAATCCATGCGCAAACATGCTACTGGTGTTATGCAAAGATGAATTTTTAGCCGGGGGCTGCCTATGATTCATAAAATATATCCGCGGGAACAAATATCGAACTACTTATTAATAGATACATTTGCTGTTGTTCTACTGACATTCATGGTTTTGACTTCGGAGTCGACGACGTTGATGATGAAGCTGTTGCTCCTTCTCTTTTTCTTCTTTTCATTTTATATAGCATTATGGTTTAGGGATTGGCGGCTTTTAACAGCAACGATCTTAGGTTGTGTCTCCCTTTCTTTGCTATGTATCTTCACTGAACAGCCCATTTTCCTTTTTGGCTTTATATTTGCCGATCTACTGGGGCGAGCAAATGAAAAGCTTCATATAGGAATCGGAATGCTGGCAATCGCAACAATGTTTGTAATTGTCCAATGGCATGAAACAGGATCATTGATTTCCATGAAGTCTTCTATATTCTTGCCAGTGGTGATTCTTCAGCTTCTGCTTCCAGTCATTATTTATATAAGGGAAAAAGCAAAAACATTGGAGGGAGAGCTGGATACAGCAAATCAGCAAATTGAAAGGTATATTCAGGAGGAGGAGAGACATCGAATCGCAAGAGATTTGCATGATACCCTGGGGCAAACATTAACAATGATCAAACTCAAAAGTGAGTTGGCAATTCTACTGGTTGATCAGGACGAGCAGCAAGCAAAGGCAGAACTGAATGATATTTTGGAATCATCAAGGGTTGCACTCAAACAAGTGCGAGAGCTTGTAACGGGTATGAAGTTTATCTCATTAGAAGAGGAAATTGCCCGCTCAAGAGAGCTTTTGAAAGAAGCAAATATTGAATCGAATGTAGAAGAAAAAGGGCAAAGGTTGTTAATGCCCAGTGTCGACGAAACGATGTTGGCCCTCTCTTTGCGTGAAGCAGTTACAAATATCATCAGACATAGTGGGGCTAGGAAATGTAATATCCGTTTAAAAACAGATGAAAGCCAATTTAAAATTATTATTAGAGATGATGGCGTTGGTTTAATGGGTCAATCGAGTGGAAATGGCATTCAATCGATGAAGGAACGGCTGCAAGCATTGAAAGGAACTGCCGAAATCGCCAATGCTTCAGATGGAGGTACGGTTGTTACGTTAGCTTTGCCTATCAATTCATACGGAAAGGAGAAATCAGTATTGTGATACGGGTTGTGGTTGCTGAAGACCAAAGAATGCTCAGGGGCGCACTTACCTCCTTAATAAAATTTGAGAAAGACATCGAGGTTGTGGCTGAAGTTTCCGATGGACAGCAAGCTTGGGAAGCAATACAACAATACAAGCCTGATGTTTGCCTTGCGGATATCGAAATGCCCAATATGACAGGGCTGGAGCTTGCTGAGAATCTTCGCAGTGAAGGAAATGGCTGTAAAATCATTATTGTGACAACTTACGGGCGGCCCGGTTACTTACAGAAGGCTGTGGATGCGAAGGTGGAAGGTTATTTACTTAAGGACGAACCGATTGACTATCTCATTACATCCATTCGTAAAGTGATGAATGGGGAGAGAGTGATTAGTACTGACTTGGCTGCCGCCCTTCTATTAAAAGAAGAGAGCCCCCTGACTGAACGTGAAACCGAAGTTCTTCGGTTGACAAAATCAGGACTGACAACAAGTGATATCACTAGAGAGTTATTCTTGACGAAAGGAACGGTACGCAATTATTTATCATCTGCTATTCAAAAGCTGGGAGCCGATTCAAGGCAGCAAGCGGTAAACATTGCCGTTGAAAAAGGGTGGATTTGAACATTTACAAATAAAAAAGCAGGTCCGGCAGTGGATTTGCACTGAGGGCCTGCTCTTTCATTCTATCTAGTTAACCCGGAATAGATCAGAGCACGTTATCATTCTCCCAATCATAGGTCCAAAACCGTTCCCTGAGAAAGCGTTCGGTCCAGGCGGGATCCTCCGCTGTTACATTTTCCAGCATTTCATCCATCATCCAGGCCGTCTGGGAAATGTGGGCTTTTAAAATTTCTACCTTTTTCTCCCATACATCACTTATGTCATGAACAATATCAGCTTTTCCGAGTTCGGCTTCATGATTGTTTGAAAATGCCACGAGATGAAGCTTCGGGCGTTTGTCTTTCGGCAGCCTGCGGACCGCTCTTATAACCGCCCTCGCTGTCGCTTCGTGATCAGGATGCACGGAATAATTTGGATAAAAGGAAATGATAAGCGAGGGGTTCAATTCCTCGATCAGCTTAAACACCATATTTGCCAGCTCTTCATCATTTTCAAACTCGAGGGTTTTATCACGGTAGCCCATCAGCCGTAAATCTGTAATCCCCATGATTTCAGCCGCTTTTTCAAGCTCGGCTTTCCTGATTTGGGGCAAGGTCTCCCTTGTTGCAAACGGCGGGTTTCCAAGATTCCGCGCCATTTCTCCCAGCGTCAGACACGCATAGGTAACAGGCGTTCCATTATTTATATGTTTCATGATTGTTCCCGAAACTCCAAAAGCCTCGTCATCCGGATGAGGGAAAATCACTAAAACCTGTCGTTCTTTTTCCATTGGCTTTTCGCTCCTTTTAAAAGTCTCGATCAACCTGTTATTTGAACGGTGTATCACTTATTTGCAAGGCAACTGCCAGCTTTCCTTCGAAATCGTGCCCCGCCAGCAAAAGCCTTCCCTGATCGTCAACTTCAAAGTGTGTCAGTCCTTCCGCATAAACCCAGCCGATGGGCAGCTTCAATCCGACTCTATACGGACCTTCACCTTTGATTTTTCCATGCTCGTAACAGATTTCCGCGTTGCGGATATAAGCACCAGAGGAAAAAAATGATTCGTCTTTATGTGAGGCATATGCGCCATTTGTAGTTTCCAGATGAATAAAGACATTTTTGCCCGCAAACTGATTGATCATATGCTGAACCTGCTGAACATTAATATCTTTCAAACCCATTGGCCTCCTTCGCCTTTTGAACATAGAATCATTTTACTAAAAAACATGCAGAATTACGAAAGATAGGATTTTATCGGGGATATTGCGGTTCTGCCATTATAATATGTTAAAATGGATGTACTGTATAGGAAAGGAGGTTGAAAAAATGGAGAAAAAGCTGGATCTTATTCTGGAGAAACTGGGTACGGTTGTGAATCGTTTGGATCGCCAAGATGAAACTCTGGACAGCCACACTAAAATCTTAAACAGCCATAGTAAAATTCTAAATAACCAGAGTGAAATACTGGACAGCCATAGTAAAATACTAAATAAACACAGTGAAATACTGGACAGCCACAGTAAAATACTAAACAAACACAGTGAAATATTGAAAGGTCATGACGAACAGTTAAAAAGTCACGGGGATCTGTTGCATCAGTTGATTAAAAATCTTGGAGCAACCAACGCCAAATTAAGTGAGATTGAAGAGAAGGTTGAAAAAAACAGCAAAGATATTGAGGAAATAAAAAACTCCATGGTGACACAAGCAGATTTAAAGTACTATGATCAAAAGATTTCCGAACACGACAGAGAAATCATGAAGATCAAACTTGGCTAAAAACTCCTTAGATAGCTTCAAACAAATTCCCCATAGTTTTCCAGTCAAAAACCCGGCAGAACATTCCGCCGGGTTCCCTTATTATTTTTTAAGATTTGCTGCATATTTCGTATAGGCACCATGCATGACCGGGCCGACGTATTGGTTCAGCTTCCAGCCGTGTTCAATGGCAGCTGTAACGAATTCTTTTGCTGCGGCAACAGAATCTTTGACGGATTTTCCTTTTGCCAAGTTTGCTGTAACGGCAGCGGCAAATGTACAGCCTGCGCCGTGATTGTATGTTGTATCTAATTTTTCTTTTTCCAGAAGGGTGAACTCTTGCCCATCATAGAAAAGGTCCACTGCTTTGTCGGTGTTTAAGCCTGTTCCACCTTTGATGATGACATTCTTTGCACCCAGGTCGCGGATTTTTGCCGCTGTTTCTTTCATGTCCTCGATTGTTTTAATCGGGCCCGTTTTGGCAAGCTGCCATGCTTCGAACAAATTGGGCGTCACAACAGTAGCGCGCGGCAATAACAGTTCACGCATCGCATCTGTATTTTCCGGCTGAAGAACCTCATCTTCTCCTTTGCACACCATAATCGGGTCGATGACGACGTTTGTCAAACCGTGCTCGTCTATCTTCTTGGCGCCAAGCTCGATAATGTCCACCGATCCCAGCATCCCTGTTTTCATTGCGTCAATGCCCACGGATAGGATGGTATTCAACTGTTTTTCTACGATGTTGACGTCTATAGGAAATACTTCGTGATTCCAATGATTGTCGGGATTCATCGCAACAATGGAAGTCAGTGCAGTCATACCATACACATCATTTTCTTGGAATGTTTTTAAATCTGCCTGGATGCCGGCTCCGCCGCTTGAATCAGATCCGGCAAGTGTCAATGCTTTTTTCATGTACGTGTAACTCCCTTCTGGTTTATTAAGGCTATATCAATGAAATAATTATAAACCTTCTGGTATCACTTTTACTTTTCCCGAAGCAAAGCAGGACAAACAATGCCCGGACGCAACTCCCCAAGAGCAATCAAATTTCTGTTATAATAATTTTAATCTCACTTTTGTGAAAAAGCTGTTTTTAAAAGGGCCAAGCGCTCTCTTGTTGTTAATTTCAGCCTGACAACCATAGGTGTTTCCGCTTCAACTGCATCCGTATCAAGCCCAAGTCTCCCGGCAATTTTGCGGGCTCTTGCCAGGTGATAGCCGCTCGTAATGATTGTAATGCCTTTTGTTGAGGGCGGAAGCAGCTTTGTAGAGTAAAGAATATTCTCATATGTAGATGAAGAATTTTTTTCTAAAATGAATCTGTTTTCCGGTATACCATGAGCAACGAGATAACGTTTCATTGCTTCTGCTTCTGAGACGAACTCATCAGGTCCCTGCCCGCCGGATAAAACAAGTTTTACATGGGGATGCTGCTCCGCATACTGAAGTGCAGCTTCAAGGCGGTATTGCAAGGAAAGCGATGGAGTCTCTCCATTTACTTTTGCCCCCAAAACAAGGGCGTATTCATAAGTTCCGTCAGCTTTCGGTTTTTTGCCATCGGCCATCCACCTTCCGGTAAGGATCCAGATAAACAGGCAGGCACCAAAGAAAACAGCGAGAACGCAGGCGGCTATTTTTTTCAACCTCATAAAAATCACTCGATTCTTTGTAAAGTATGTTTAGATTACAAGATTCAGTTCATTTCGTAAATAGAATTTCGGGAGGCACCTGTGTTGAACACGATTATTTTAGCCGGAGGAAAATCAAGCCGGATGGGACAGAACAAAGCGCTGATGAGAATAGGTGGAATCCGTGTCATCGACCGGATTGCGGCTGAGTTGGGGCCCGAATCCGATAGAATGATTGTTATTGCCGACGACCCTGCTCAATATGAACATATGGATGCTGTTATCCTTGAAGATGCACCTGATTTTAAAGGGCAGGGACCGCTCGCGGGAATTTATACCGGCTTGAAGGAAGCGGGAGATGGGCCTTGCCTGATTGTAGCCTGCGATATGCCGTTTGTTTCCGCCAGGCTGGGGTGTGAGCTCGTTTCAATTTTAAAAAGGAATGACAGGGATGCAGTTGTTCCCATCCACGAAGATCGCCTGCATCCGCTGTTTGCTGCGTATGATGCCCGCGCCGCCGAAACGGCAAAGGAGACGTTAATGGATGGAAAAAGATCGGTGAAGGCCTTGCTTGACCGCATAGATGTGGAATATTTTACAATACAAGGAGAGTCTGATGCCGTTTGGAACATGAATACGATGGAGGAGTACATACAGGCGGCAAAGCTGGCAGGAAGGGGAGATGGGAATGACTTGTGAAATTACGAGGGAACCGATAAAAATCGAAGATATTTATCAAAAGGTCGTCAGAAGGGAAGCGGGAGCAGTTACCACATTTGTCGGCACTGTCCGTGAATTGACACATGGCAGGAAAACGCTTCATCTTGAATATGAAGCGTATGAATCGATGGCTCTGAAAAAAATGGAGCAGATTGTGGAGGAAATAAAGGAAAAGTGGCCAGTCCTTGAAGTGGCGATGGTGCATCGGATCGGGCGTCTTGAAATTACCGACATCGCCATTGCGATTGCAGTGTCTTCTCCGCATAGGCCGGAAGCGTATGAAGCGAATCGCTATGCGCTTGAAAGAGTGAAGGAAATGGTTCCAATTTGGAAGAAAGAGCATTGGGAAGACGGGGAAAAATGGGTCGGAAACCAGCAGGGAACAAAGGCATACACAACAGGAAAACCGGAGGAAGGTGACTTACTTGAATAAGATCATGTTATTTGCCCAATTGAAAGAGGATGCGGGGAAAAGCGCGATCGAAACAAAAGCTGCTGGAAAAACAGTTGGTGAATTGCGCGATTTTCTTGAAAAAGAAACGCCATTGGGAAACTTGGACGGCATTATGATCGCTGTCAATGAAGAATTTGTAAAAGATGACTGGATCATTGGGGAGAAAGATGTTATTGCTTTGATTCCTCCGGTCAGTGGAGGTTGATGCAAAGATGGATTCACAAACCGGGCGTTATTCCAGGCAAATGCTCTTTAAGCCGATCGGACCTGAAGGACAGACAGAAATTGGTAAGAAACATGTGCTTATCGTTGGAGTGGGAGCTCTTGGAACTCACACATCCGAACTGCTTGCCAGAGCAGGAGTAAGAAAGCTGACGCTCATTGACAGGGACTATGTTGATAAGAGCAATTTGCAGCGTCAGCATCTTTTTACAGAAAAAGATGCCGAAGAACAATGGCCAAAAGCGGAAGCGGCAAAAGAGAGGCTGAAAAGCATCAACAGCCGAGTTGAAGTGGAGGCGATCGTCGGGCAGGCAGATGCTGCACTTTTGGATGGCCTGATGGAAGAGGTTGATCTTTTAGTGGACGGGACAGATAATTTCGAAACGCGGTTTCTGATGAATGACCTGGCGCAGAAATACAAAGTCCCATATTTGTTCGGCTCCTGCGTGGGAAGCTTCGGAATGGCTTTTACGATCATACCAGGCGTGACCCCCTGCCTTCAATGCCTGATCAAGAGGCTGCCCATTCAGGGGCAGACGTGCGATACAGTTGGAATCATTGCTCCGGCTGTCCAAATGGTCACCGCCCACCAAGGCGCGGAAGCGCTGAAAATTCTTTCGGGAAATATGAAAGCTGTCAGAAAAACCTATGTATCTTTTGATCTTTGGGAAAACGAATATTTATCTTTGAAAGCCGGTGCATTAAAAGATAGCGGCTGCCTGTCATGCGGAGATAGTCCGGAATATCCGTTCTTGCAATCCGGCCGGGAAATGAAGGTTGCTGTATTGTGCGGCCGGGACACAGTCCAGGTAAGGCCTGCTGAGAGCGGCATCCTCCCACTGGAACAATTGGTCAGCCAATGGCGTTCGGCAGGTCTTGAAGTCGGCGGGAATCCATTTTTGATTTCTGTCGTAAAGGATGGAACAAAGGCCGTGTTTTTTAAGGACGGCCGTGCACTGATCCACGGTACGAAAGATATGAATGAAGCCCGCAAAATCTATCATTCTCTTGTGGGATAATGAATGAAAGGAGGGGTATGTTGGTTCCTTCATTTACAATCGCATCTATCATTATCTCTCTGGCCGTTGTAGTCGGGGC
This sequence comes from Siminovitchia fortis, assembly GCF_007681465.1. Classification (NCBI taxonomy): domain Bacteria; kingdom Bacillati; phylum Bacillota; class Bacilli; order Caryophanales; family Bacillaceae; genus Siminovitchia; species Siminovitchia fortis. The sequence continues at coordinate 15,691 of NZ_VEKZ01000052.1, read as the reverse complement.
ACCGATCGTTTTACTTATTATCTTTAAAAAGAAATTTGATATATCCATCAAGGCAGTTTTATTTGGTGTGCTCACATTTTTCGCGTTTGCCTATATATTGGAAGGTCTTGTTCATGCCATTTTTCTGGAATGGAATAAAACCACCAAGGCACTTTTGGAAAATACATGGCTATTTATGCTGTACGGCGGATTAATGGCAGGAATTTTTGAAGAGACCGGCAGATTCATCATGATGAGATATGCATTGAAAAAGTACAGGGAATGGAAGGACGGATTGGCTTTCGGATTGGGTCACGGAGGCATCGAAGCCATTCTTATTGTGGGGATGAACAGTGTTGTCATGATCGTTCTTGCCTTTATGATCAATAACGGGACATACGATGCTTTTATCACAGGGAAAGGTGCTGAAGCATTGGCGCCCCTTCATGACCAATTGACCGGTTCGGCATCCTTCATCCAGCTCTTTGCCGGGGTTGAAAGGCTTGGCGCTTTAGCCATCCACATGGGGCTTTCCATCCTTGTCCTGTACGGAATAAAGGAAGGCAAGAAGGTTTATCTGTTGTATGCCATTCTCATCCATGCAGTCATTGATTTCCCGGCAGCGCTATATCAAAAGGGCATAATCAATATTTTTGTTGTGGAAGCTTATCTCATTCTTCTCGCTGTCGGTTTTATTGTTTGGATTGTTAAATCAAGATCATTGTTTTCTTCCGATAGAATATGAAAATCCCCCGCAGCTGCGGGGGATTCATTATGAATATTATTTTTTCGCAACCAGAACAAGCTCTCCGCCATCAAGTACCCTTTCATACTTTTCGGCTTCCTCCTTGCTCAATCCAACCGCTTCAAATTCTGAGCGGAGTTCGTCTCCTCTTTTATTGAAAATATTTTTTACAGAGTCGACCAATCCTTGTTCCGCGATGCCGACTTTGCCTGTATCCAGTGCGTCTGTCAAATCTTCCGAACGTTCCTCACCATGTGCAAACAAATAAATGTTATCCCGATCATAACCTTCGGCAGTCAATTGGTTGACGACTTCTTGGGCCTGAACGCCATTTTCGCATACTTTTACAGTGTTCATGAATACTTCCTCCTTTAAAAGTCGTTTCATTGCACCTTTTAAGGATGCGCTAGTTTATGTATATCCTGTCCATTTATAATTAAACATGGAACGGCGGCAGTTGTTTGTGAAAAATAAAGGGCAACTGGCATGATATAATGCAGAAGAAGGAGTGATGCACGTGGCCAAAAAAATATTGGAAAATGATTGGGCGCCTCTTTTGGAGGAAGAGTTTCAGAAACCATATTATTTAAGGTTAAGGGAGTTTTTAAAAAGAGAGTACACCGAAAAAACAGTTTATCCCCCGATGCATGACATTTTCAATGCGTTAAAATTCACACCCTATCATAATGTCAAGGTGGTTTTGCTTGGACAGGATCCATACCACGGTCCGGGGCAGGCGCACGGTCTCAGCTTTTCAGTAAAACCCGGAGTAAAAATCCCGCCGTCCCTTAAAAATATTTTCAAAGAATTGCACGATGATTTAGGTTGCCGCATTCCGAACAATGGCTGTCTCGTGAAATGGGCCAACGAAGGGGTCCTGCTTTTGAACACGGTTTTGACAGTGAGAGCCGGCGAAGCACATTCGCATAGAGGCAAAGGATGGGAGATCTTCACAGATAAAGTGATTTCCTTGATCAATGAACGGGAAACGCCTGTCATTTTTATTTTGTGGGGGAAACCTGCGCAGGAAAAAATTCGTTTAATAAATACAGCGAAACATACGATTATCAAGTCCCCGCACCCAAGTCCATTTTCAGCGAACAGGGGATTTTTCGGCAGCCGTCCATTTTCCAAAACAAATGAGCAGCTTTTGGAATGGGGTGAAAAGCCGATCGATTGGCAGATTCCGGATCTTTGATTAAGTCGGTGTCTACTAAAATCATTTTTTTGCAACCGTTGAACCAATATAGTTGAGTAGAAATTGAGTTAGGTAAGGAATATTAAGATATTTGAAACCTCGACTAATTAAACCGCAAGAAAAACGATGAATCCCCCTCTGCATCGTTGATAAGGTTGTTATGAAAGAGGGGGGAGTTATGGAAAAAAGAGCAATTGGATTATATGAAGGCGTTGCTTTGTATATTTCCGCCATTCTGGGTTCGGGTGTTCTATTTTTATCTGGCGTGACCGCTTCTATAGCGGGCCCCGCATCCTTACTATCTTGGTTGATCGTAATATTAATTAGTTTTCCGCTGGCATACTCATTTGCTTGTTTGGCGCGTGAGTACCCGGACGCCGGGGGTGCTGCAACATTTGTACGGCTTTCCTTTGGGTATCATTTTGGGAATATTATAGGGTGGTTCTACTTTGTGACTGCCGCTATTGGGCAAACCATTGTATCTTTGACGGGCGCTTTTTATGTAAGCCAGGCCTTTGGCTTTTCAGATTCGGAGAGAACCTTTATAGCAGTAATTATTTTAATCATCGCAGGGCTAGCAAATTATAATGGTGTTGAAGTAAGTGGTAAAGTAGCCCTCATTATTAGCGCATGCTTACTTCTTTTATTAATAATGGCAGTATTAGTGTCAATTCCCGCTATAAGATGGAGACATTTCACTCCATTTATGCCGGAAGGATGGTGCTCAATCGGTAAAGCTGCAACAGTCATATTTTGGGCTTTTTTCGGATGGGAGGCTATTTGTAATTTGGCCAACCATTTCAAGGATCGGGAAAAAAATATTGTAAGAAGCACGATGATCAGTGCTTTTACTATAAGCATACTGTTTTTGTCATTAAGCTTTGTTACGATAGGAACCGCAATGTACGGCGGTATTGAGAGTAACCTTTCTCCTATTGGCGTCATAATGGGAAATTCAATAGGAGTGGGTGCGCAGATTGTTACAGCAATCCTGGCATTTATTGTTTGTATTGGAACATCCAATGCATTTGTAGCCAGTTTGACCCACCTTGGATATTCATTAAGTAGGGATGGTGCTTTTCCAAAAAAACTTTCGGTCTTGCAATCAACTAAACAAATTCCCAGGCGCATGGTGATTTTTGTCATTAGTTTTGCAACAGCGGGAGTCATAGTTACAGCATCCTTGTCCGTGAATTTTGATGATATTTTATTTATACCGACCTCACTAGGGATATTTGTATATATTTTTTCAATGGCAGCAGGGGTCAAACTTTTTACAAAAAGAACATTGCCTTGGTGGTGCTCATTAATATCACTGATCCTTTGCTTACTCGTTTTGCCGTTTTTCCAATTATATATTTTTGTTCCGGTAATAGTTGTCGCCTTGTATGCTATTTACATGATCTCTGATAAAAGATTTTTCCGGGGCAGGTGTTAAAAAATGAAAACGTCGAATGTTCTTTCCGAAGCAGCCATGTGGGAAGCGACAGTCACATGTAACCCTGAATATGATGGGAAGTTTTTTTATGCAATAAAGACAACAGGAATTTATTGTAGGCCATCTTGTAGGTCCAAAACCCCAAGGTATAAAAATGTATCATTTTTTAAAAATGCCGTCGAAGCCCAAAAAGCAGGATATCGTCCTTGTAAGAGGTGCCGGCCTGATCTGAAATTACAAAGTTATGATCCATTAGAATCGATAATAGAAGATACTAAAGAAATCATTGAAAATAAGTATTGGAAAAACATACATTTAAATACTTTGGCAGAAGAGGTGGGGGTTAGCCGCTTCCATTTAAATCGGATATTTAAAAACAGGACCGGATATACGCCCCGTATGTATTTAGAGAAAATAAGAATCCAAAAGGCCAAAGAATTGCTTAATACAACAAAATTGAGCAGTACGGATATTGGCTTTCAAATAGGATATCAAAGTATTTCAAGTTTTTATAACGCGTTTAAACGTTGTACTGGACTTTCACCTAGAGAATTTCAGGCTGCTTGCGCAAAAACAAAAGGTGATGTTTGAAGTGAAACCAGAGAATATAGAAAGGCAGCTTTATATTATTTGGATGTATCCGATTTAAATGTTTTTATTAAAATCGAATTAGCAAGTGACTCTTTGTCCATTCGCCTTTCATGATAGCGTAAAAAACATCTGGGGTACGTCAATGGAATAGGTACCAAGACGATCGTATCAAACTTGAAAAAGGTTCACTCCAAAGAAAATGGAAAGGATGTCCAAATATGATTTATGAAGAATGCGATACTAAAATCGGTCGCCTGAGATTCATTTTTAAAGAAAACGACGGTGCACTTCAACGTATCCTGTTAACCGATGACCTTTGGCACTCCAACTATGCTGGCCGCGTCATGAAAAGAAGCAATGAGTTAGGAAAGCCCGTGTGCCGCCAAATACAGGAATATTTGAATGGAGATCGACTGCAATTCAACTTGCCGTTCGAATTAGTGGGCACTCCTTTTCAAAAGCAGATATGGCAGGCGCTGCAAACAATTCCCTATGGACAAACAAAATCCTATTCCGAAATTGCGGATTCCATCGGAAGGCCAAAAGCTGCACGGGCGGTAGGGTATGCCAATGCGCTCAATCCCTTACCATTGCTTTTCCCTTGTCACCGCGTTATCGGCAAAAATAAAACCCTGACCGGATATGCGGGCGGGATCGAAATGAAAAAACAATTGCTGCAGATTGAAGGCGCTATTATCTAATTTTAATGGATATCGTAAAATTTGACTCTGAGAGATGACAATGTGTTGAATTGTTCCAATGTATGTCCATCTTTTAAACTGAAGCTATCGATATTGAGAGAATAATCTTACCTGCTGAAAGAGCAGGAATGTAATTTCAGCCTAACGATGGTATGATGTTTATTGAACTATGCTAATTTTGCGTTTAGAAGTAAACGAAAAAGAAAGGCTGGAGCTTGCGTCATGCATATTACATATGAAGATCTTATCGCAAAGATGGAATCCGAACTCAAAAAGGCAAAAGAATCCAAGGATCATGAACAGAGACGCGGCCATTTATTTGCAGTCAAAGCGCTTGCAGAATTAACATTGGACACAAGGAAAGAAATTCAGGAGGAGCAGCCGCAATTATTAAAGGAGCATGAGGAGGGACCGGAAAAATTGTCTCCCTCAATCGGGAAGCATTATGAAAGCCACGATGGCGGCGATTCGATTTTTGATTTTTAACAGAAAAAAGAGGGTGTTGTGATGAAACTGTTTATCATCATTGGGGCAATCAACGCATTCCTTGCAGTCGCACTTGGAGCGTTTGGCGCTCACGGGCTGGAAGGGAAGGTTGAACCGAAATACCTGGAAACCTGGGAAACAGGGGTCAAATACCAGATGTACCACGCTCTCGGGTTGATTGCAATCGGAATTATTTCAGGAAATGTATCTCCCGGGTCCTTGCTGAGCTGGTCCGGATGGCTGATGCTTATTGGAATTATTTTATTCTCCGGAAGTCTCTATGTGCTGACATTGTCGGGGGTCAAAGTGCTTGGGGCCATCACGCCGTTTGGGGGCGTCGCATTCCTCGTATCTTGGGTGTTGTTGATTGTATTTGCAGCAAAACATTTATAAACGGGAAAAACCTCATCCGAATAGGAATGAGGTTTTTTCGGGGCTGGATGCTTAACGAGGAGCATACCTCGCAACGGTACCTGGAAAATGATACTCATAATCTATTGGCTCGCTGAAAATTACATAATCCACATAAACCATCGGAATCAAATATCTGTTTCCTGTTTGTGGATCACTTAGAATCAAGTGGTCACGCCCTGCTGCTTCGATTACCCCTTTGAAGATCTTCGCGTTCCATTCTCTGTTGTTTTCAAATGTTGTAAAGACTTCAACAAGCTTTCCTTTGTTTAACCGAAGAATATTTTCGATATATGATTCTTCGATTGGCAGCATGCCGGGTACGTTAATTCCGCCTTTTGACCCAGCTACCCCAGCAGGAGGCTGCATTGGTGGAGCGGGATATGCGGGCTGCATTCCATAATAAGGATTTTGCTGCGCATATGGCATTTGGCCTTGCGGATAAAAGCCGGCTGGCTGCTGTGGATTAGGATTATTTGTTTTAGCCAAAACATTTCCTCCTTCGCAGATAATGAACTTGACCAAAATAGGTTCACTCTACTTTTCATGTTTATGCGAAAGGAGAATGGGTTATGCTCATGCAGGCAAAATAAAAAATCCTCCTGATCTTGAGGAGGATTCGAAATTTTATCGGGATTAAGAAACGAGCACTTTCACTTTTCTTACCAGTAAAGAAATTTAAATAAAACGAAAAATTGTATTTATATAATGATGTTAAATGTCCAGCTCCAGCGCCTATCGACTAGCAGACTTCGCGCCTCCTCCTACGATAAGTCAACATCGGCTCCTTCGTCGCCGTGTTTCCTTTATCTCATTGCGGAATGCTCCAGTTTGTACGTCGCTAAACGGGCGCTTGCGCTTTTTGTATGAAAACTTCCTTGGCAGAAGGCAATACTTAATAAAGCCCTCTATCCCCAATTTTTTTTGAAAGGGCTATATATGGTTTTTATTTAGTAATGAGATAGCTTAAGCGGATTGCTGCCCTGATAAAGCGATTGTATACCCCTTCTTTTTAAGATATTCGATCATTTTTAATTCTTTATCCTTTTGCTTTTGGCGAACATAATCAGGTCCTAGTTCCTGATAGGGTTCTCCTGTCTTTAATATATTGTAAGCAATGGTTAAAATTAAATGTGCTGATGCAACTTGTGCTTTCTTTTTACCCTGTCGCTTAGTAATTCTCTTTCGATGAGACGTGATGCGATTATTTTGTCTTGTGGTAGCCAGTGCGCATTCTACGGCAATTGTTCTTAAAGCTTTATTTCCATGTGTGATTTTGCTCGTTTTTTTTACCAGCACTTTCGTAATTTCCAGGACTTACACCAGCCCAAGAGGCAAGATGCTTTGATGATTTAAACACTGACATATCTACTCCCATTTCAGCGATAAATGTTGCGGCGGCAGCTTTGTTCACCCCGGGAATTGTATCTAGTAATTCGGTTTCCTTGCGATAAGGAATAAGTAACTGATCAATCTGGGCTTCTACCTTGCTGATTGACTTTTCCAAATACGTAATATGGTCCCAATGAAGGCTTAACATTTCCCGATGGTGAAGACGGATTCGGCCATTAAGGGCTTCGGCGATATCTGATATGCTTGCTTTTGTTCTGCCATCCACCATTCGTTGAAGATCACTAATTTCGATTTTTTCACCGTTAATGAGTGCTTCCAAAATACGTCGGCCTGAAACACCGAAGATATCTGTTAAAACGGAAGTAAGTTTGATATTGGCATCCTGGAGAATTTTGTGAATTCGATTCCGTTCTGAAGTACGGGATTGAATAAGCTTTTTTCGATAACGTGTTAAATCTCGTAAATCTCTAATATCTTCTGGTGGAACAAAGTTACTTTCAATTAGTCCAGCTCGCAATAATTTGGCAAGCCATTCTGCATCTTTTACATTCGTTTTACGCCCAGGTACATTTTTTACATGTTTGGCATTGGCAAGAATAAGTTGGAAGTCATTCTCTAAAATATTCCATACTGGTTTCCAATAAACTCCCGTGCTTTCCATGACTATGTCAGTCACCTGGAGAGATGTTAACCAATCATTTAAGGACAACAACCCGGAGGTTGAAGTAGAAAAGGTTTTAATTTCCTTTTTTGGTTTTTTATCTAAGGGTCCGTATAACGCACAAGCTACTACTGTCTCTTGGTGTACATCTAGGCCTGCACACCGTTCAATCATTGCCTCCATAGTAGAATCACCTCATTGAAATAATTAACAATACATATGACAGGAAGAAATGTTGCTAAAAATTTTGTATACGTGCTTAGGCACATTAGATGGTTCTTCAAGGCTGTCATAACCAGTTTTCTGTACAGGGTACCTTTAATAAAAGTCCACCAAAAAAGCACCAGCCTGGTTGTATTGTTAAGAATCATTATAGTCAAAGGTTCAATAGGTTTAGACTCCCCTATGGGTGAGGTCTCTTTTCATTGTAGATGGTGGTAACGAGGAACGAGTCACCATGAAAGTTTTCTGTGAAAATAAAATGGGGAGAAGGCAAGACTACGGCTTAAAACTATTCTGGAACTTGGGTTTTGGGTGGGAGGATTAGCACTAAAAACGCCTATTTACAAAAAACGGCAATAGGAAATTAAGGGTATGTTTTTTGATTTTTTAAAAAATCATACCCCGAAAAAAGTTATGCTTGAAATTACCCTGCTAATCTTGGTTCAGAGAAGGGCTGTTTATTTATTAACAATGTATAAATAATCCTTATAACCTTGTGTGCGATTGCTTGTAATGCTTTTTTCTTGCCTCGTCTTGCGGAAAGGGCCCAGAATACTGATGACATGGATGTATCTTTCGATCGTGAAATAGCCCAGGCTACTTCACAAAGAGCAGATTTTATATGTGGGTTTCCTTGAACATTTTTAGCTCCTTTTTTTTTACCGGCACTTTCGTTATTTCCTGGGGATACTCCTGCCCACGAAGCTAAGTGCCTAGATGAAGGAAATTGATTCATATCTGTGCCGATTTCCGCAATAATACAAGCAACAGTATGCTTTTTTACTCCTGGTATAGTTAATAAAATTTCTTTTTCTTCTTGGTAAGACTGGAGAAGGGTCTCAATTTTTTGCTCTAAGTCATCAATTGATTTTTCTAGGAACTCTATATGGTTCCAGGAACATTTAATCATAAACAATTGATGTTCATCTAGTGTTCCAAAAAGGGATTCAGAAATAGTATCCGCCTTCTTTCGTAAAGAATGGTGAATATTGGCATCCACATCACTTCTGTCAATAAACCCTTTTTCGACTAATTGATTTAAAAGTCTACGTCCTGAAACACCGAAAATATCGGAAATTACAGACCCAAGTTTTATGTTGGATACCTCAAGTACTTTTGAAATTCTGTTTTTTTCGGCGGTTAAGTTCCCTATCCATTTTTTGCGAAGCCGGGTTAAATCACGTAATTGTCGAAGATCTTGTGATGGAACAAAGCTTTTCTCAATTAATCCATGACGCAGAAGTTTAGCAATCCACTCTGCATCCGATACGTCTGTTTTACGTCCAGGGACGTTTTTGATTCGTTGGGCATTGGCCAAGGTAATATCGAAATAGCCTTCCAGGATGTTATAGACAGGCTTCCAATAGATACCCGTACTTTCCATGGCGATGTGGGTAATTTCCTTTTCCTCTAGCCATTTCAATAATTCAAACAGGCTTTTGGTTAGGGTTGGAAAAGTCTTGATTTCTTTTTGGATGCTTTCATCATCAGAGCTAGTTAAGGCACAGACAACAATCTCTTTTTGATGAACATCCAATCCAGCACAATGTGTTAATAAAATGTCCAAAAAAATAACCTCCAAAATAATGTCTATGGAAAGTGGAATAAGCTTGGTCAAACAGCATTTTTCTGTACGTGATCATCCTCAAACAAACGAAGAGTCGACATCGGGGTGTACACAAGGCAAATTCCAAACAGTTTCTTACACAGGGTAGAACCACCACAAAAGCGCACGTAAAATTACTCTCCATAGCATTAGTCAGTATGGGTAAATGGACAAAATGAGAAACCCGGGACAAATTAATTTTCATCCCGGGGTGTGAGTGTAAAATCATGTGTGTTTCTTACACATGTAAAAACCGGTCAATACCACTGTCTTCCAACAGATGGCCTACGAAAAATTCTCCGAATTCGCCGTAACGGGCGCTGACTTCATCAAAACGCATTTCGTAGACAAGCTTTTTGAATTGGAGTACGTCATCGGCAAAGAGGGTCACACCCCACTCGTAATCATCGAATCCGACGGAACCGGTGATGATCTGTTTGACTTTGCCCGCATATTGCCGTCCGATCATTCCGTGGCTGTACATGAGGTCTTTCCGTTCTTCCATTGAGAGCATGTACCAGTTATCGTTGCCTTCACGACGCTTATCCATCGGGTAAAAGCATACATACTCCGTTTTGGGAAGAATCGGATATAGACGGGAACGGACATATTGATTTTCATATGGGTCTTCATCGGAATCGCCGGCAAGATAGCTGCTCAACTCCACCACGGATACATATGAATAGGCTGGAAGTGTATAATCTGCAATTGTCAGCTTGTTGAATTCATTTTCGAGTTCATTCAGTTCCCGCATTGTCGGACGAAGAATCATCAACATAAAGTCAGCTTTTTGGCCGACAACCGTATAAAGGGCATGGCTTCCCTCTTTTCTGTCTTGGGTTTCGTCAAGCTTTGCCAGATATTGCTTGAATTCATGAATGGCTGCCTGCCGCTCATCAGCAGTCAACATTTTCCATGCCGTCCAATTGATTGTCCGGAAATCATGAAGTGCATACCAACCATCCAGTGTTTGTGCCGGTTCACTCACAACAATCACTCCTATACAATTTCATTCTTTTATTACTATAGCACAGTTTATCCATAACCTCCTTTTTCAACCCAATTGTTAAAAAATATGACACGAAAGGTAAACGTTGGGCTCGGGCAATAAAATATGAGATAATTTCAATAAGAATATTTGTGCCTTGGAAAAACGGGGGTGGCTGTATGGATAACTTGTTTGATGAGCTGAAAAGAAAAGTATCGGGGTGGGACCGGAAAATTGTTTTTCCTGAATCGGCAGATTCCCGCGTTCTTTCTGCAGCAGGAAGGCTTGCGGATGAAGATGTGCTGACGCCTGTTTTAATCGGCAATATGGAAGTTGTTCAGGACCGGGCTCGTGACTTAAAGGTTTCTTTGGATAAAATGGAAATATATGATCCTGATGTCTATATCGGAATGGATGAAATGATCCAGGCATTCGTTGAGCGCAGAAAAGGAAAGGTGACAGAGGGAGAAGCAGCTGAAATTCTATTGGATCCGAATTATTTTGGAACCATGCTTGTATACCTTAACAAAGCACACGGTCTTGTAAGCGGAGCGGCACATTCAACTGCGGACACTGTCCGGCCCGCACTTCAAATTATTAAAATGAAAGAGGGAATCGGTAAAACATCCGGTGCATTCTTGATGGTAAAAGGGGAAGAGAAGTATGTTTTTGCCGACTGTGCCATTAATATTGCCCCGGACAGCCAGGATTTGGCGGAAATAGCCATTGAAGCTGCCAAAACTGCCCGAATGTTTGATATCGAACCGAGGGTGGCCATGCTCAGCTTCTCTACAAGAGGATCGGCAGTTTCGGAAGAAACCGAAAAGGTATCGGATGCTGTAAAAATGGCAAAGGAAATCGACCCTGACCTTATACTTGACGGTGAATTTCAATTTGACGCAGCTTTCGTTCCATCTGTCGCCCGAAAGAAGGCGCCGGAATCGGACATACAGGGGGATGCGAATGTTTTTGTTTTTCCCAGCCTGGAGGCAGGGAATATCGGCTATAAAATTGCACAGCGATTAGGGGAGTATGAAGCGGTCGGGCCCATCCTGCAAGGATTGAATTCGCCTGTGAACGATCTTTCACGGGGATGCAGCGAAGAAAACGTGTATCATTTATCTCTCATAACTGCCATGCAATCCATACAGATGAAATAATTGGAGAAAAAGAGGAACAGCCAATGGACGAAAATCAATCACTTTTACATCAGGAGAAATGGCGGATCATTGATCAGTCAAATCCCAATCCGCAATTTCATGCGCTTCAATCCTTTGCGATTGATGATACGCTCTGTCAATCGGTCGGAAGCGGCTGCTCCCCTGCTGTTGCGAGAACATGGGTTCATTTGCGGACAGTCGTCCTGGGCATCCAAGATACAAAATTGCCTGCACTTCAGTCCGGACTGGACTTTTTGGAAAAAAATAAAGTGGACTCGATTGTCCGAAACTCGGGCGGCCTTGCGGTCCTGCTCGATGAAGGGGTGCTCAATATATCCTTGATTTTTCCTGATACGGAAAAGGGGATCGACATTAACCGGGGCTATGACACGATGTTTGAACTTGTCCGGCTCATGTTCGAGGATTTCAATTGCCATATAGAAGCACGCGAAATTGCCGGGTCCTATTGCCCCGGAAGCTACGATTTGAGCATCAACGGTAAAAAGTTTGCAGGAATTTCTCAGCGACGGATACGAAAAGGCGTGGCAGTCCAGGTATATCTCTGTGTGAACGGAAGCGGGCAGGAGCGGGCTGAAATGGTCCGGGAGTTTTATGAGCGTGCCAGGTTTCATGATTCTCATAGAGTCGTTTTCCCGGAAGTGCATCCCGAAGTGATGGCTTCGCTGTCCGAATTGCTTAAAGTACAATTAACCATCCAGGAAACCGTGCTTCGATTTTTAAAAGTACTGAAGGGTGTCAGCGGTGAAATATATACAAGCCAGCTTCAGGGAAATGAGCTGGAACTATATCCGGTCCACTATGAGCGGATGATTGAACGAAATAAAAGGGTATTTGCATAGTGAGGCCCGGCATTCAAATAAAATGCCGGGGCCTCTATATTTGAAGCGCTTTGAGGGCGCTTGTAACATCGGGCAGCGCCCCTAAGCAGCCGTTTTCCGCATTTCTTATGTCTAGCTACAGGCGCCAGCGACTAGCAGACTTCCTCCTTCTAATGTGCTCCTGCGGCGCAGCATATTCGATGAGGTTAAGCTCACCTCGTCGCAAAGCTGCACGAAGTTAACTCAATGAAGTATCACACGAAGTCATCCCAAGTAGTAGCTTTCCTACGATAAGTCAACATCGGCTCCGACGGACAGGACGTCCTAGTGCAGGCGAAGCGACAGGACGTCGCTGCTTGAGCCTGCCTTCGTCGCCGTGTTTCCTTTATCTCGTCAGAAGTCGTCCAGTCTGTACGTCGCTAAACGGCGCCATCCGCATTTCTTATCACTCCGCCAATTTTTCCAAGTTACCATTCCGGTCCATTTTAAATGTGGAGGCCGGGCGCTCTTCTTCGTCAAACAGTACAAGCTTTCTTGCACGGTTCAAGATTTTCATTAGTGTCTCGTAGTCTTCCTGCATTGTTTCAGAGCTGTCCTCGAGTTCTTCGATCTTTGCTTTCAGTTGTTTATTTTCTTCTAATAAATCATTTACTTCTTTTTTCAATCTCTCATTCTCACTTCTTAAGATGTCCGTATTAAATTGTGAATTGTGAAGCTGCTGAAGATAGGCGATGACTTGCCCCAGGTTTAGTTCAGTCGAATTCTGACTCTCTGCGAAAGAAGGTAATAGTGTACCAGCTTCAGATGCGAATTCGGCCATAAGGTTGTCATTGCTGTTTTCCGCAGGCATTTCCAGCTCTGCGTTGTCATTGCCGCTCTCTAGCATAGGAGCCTGTATATCCTGTATTGACGGAACCGGCGGTTGATAAAGTAGCTTTTTCTTTCCGCCTTGATCCTTTCCAAGCAGACGCTGTCTTTGTTTGCGTTGCTTCTTGGCTAAATCGAGTGCCTTCTCATATTGCTGGCGAACAACTGCATTCCATCTGAACCCGCACGCTGCAGAGGTCCGATTCAATCTGTCACCTACTTCTTCAAATGCATTCAGTTGTGTGCTGCCTTCGCGGACATGTCGCAGTACTGTTTCAGCTAACAGCAGATCATTTTCTTCTGTCCAGGCATCCTGGCGTGTTTTCATATGAATCAACTCCCTTTTTTTAAAAGTCATTAATCAAAGGATGCACAAACCAATCATTTTTTATACCAATATGGCAAAAATTGATAGTTTTTCATGTGATCATGGATTCTTCAGGTGTAAAAAACGGCCGGACCTTTTCTTTCTTTCACCGTGGAAAGCCGGTATAATATAAAGATGATAGATAGGAAGAGGGAAGCTGATGATTGATTCCAGCATCAAATTAAGTGAGGAAAAAGTATTTAAAGACCCTGTCCATGGATATGTCCACGTCAGAGACAAGCTCATCTGGGATCTCATCGGTACGAGGGAATTTCAGCGGCTTCGACGGATTAAACAGCTGGGAACAACATATTTGACTTTCCATGGAGCCGAGCACAGCCGATTCAGCCATTCGTTAGGCGTGTATGAGATTGTCAGGCAGATCATCGACGAAGTGTTTGAAGGGCAGCCTGATTGGAATGGTAATGAGAGGATGCTTTCCCTTTGTGCTGCGCTATTACATGATTTGGGACATGGTCCGTTTTCCCATTCCTTTGAAAAAGTATTTGATCTTGACCATGAGCAGTTTACAAAAAAAATTATCCTCGAAGATACGGAAGTGAATAGGGTTCTTCGATCGGTCAGCCCTGATTTTCCGCAAAGGGTGGCTGAAGTGATCAGCAAGACTTATCATGACAAGCTGGTGGTCAGCCTGATTTCCAGCCAGATTGATGCGGATCGGATGGATTATTTGCAGAGGGACGCCTATTTTACCGGTGTCAGCTACGGCCACTTCGATATGCAGCGGATCATGCGTGTCATGAGGCCAAAAGAGGATCATGTCGTTTTTAAATCGAGCGGCATGCATGCGGTGGAAGATTATATCATGAGCCGTTACCAAATGTACTGGCAAGTATATTTCCATCCCGTCACCCGCAGCGCGGAAGTGATTTTAACGAAAATCCTACAGCGTGTAAAAGCTTTATTTCGTGCTGATTATCCTTTTAAAAAAGAGCCTGACCATTTCAGGTCATTATTTGAAGGCAACGTGACTCTTCAAGATTATTTAAAGCTGGATGAACCGGTGATTTTATTTTATTTCCATATGTGGGAAGAGGAAGAGGACCTTATTCTGCGTGATTTGTGCAGGAGATTTATGGACCGCCACCTGTTTAAATATGTGGAATTTGATCCTGCCGGGCAATACAGGACATTGAGGGAGCTTGAGGAATTATTCCGGGATGCAGGGATCGATCCCGAGTATTATCTGGCTGTTGATTCTTCGTCTGATTTGCCTTATGATTTTTATCGACCGGGAGAGGAAGAAGAGAGGCTTCCGATCCATTTATTGATGCCAAACGGGGAGCTTTCCGAACTTTCAAGGGAATCGGCGATCGTTCAGGCCATTTCCGGAAAAAGAAGGACGGATCATAAACTGTATTATCCGGAAGATATTCTGCTGGATGATTCGGGTAACCGGGGACTAAAGCAACAAATTCTTTCCATTCTGAAAAAATTTTAACCTATCCATTGAAAAAATAGATAGCGGGGGTTGAGCAACAGTTATGCTGCATGATCATCAAAAACTAATGAGTGTCTTTGCTCTGGCAGGGGAAATCACTGGAAGAAAAAAGCTGCAAAAAATGGTCTTTATCGCAAAAAAAATGAAATTTCCCTTTCAGGAAAAGTTTGAATTTCATTTTTACGGCCCGTACTCGGAAGAGTTGACATTACGGGTTGAAGAATTATGCAATTTTGGATTTATTGAAGAGGTGAAAGAAGATAAGGGCGGTTACAGCCAATACCGCTACACCATCACTTCTGCCGGGTGCGAATTCTTTGAATCGGAACCTATCGATATCCCCCAATTAAAAGAATGCCTGATCAATATGAATGAGCAGAGTTCCCGCTTTCTTGAACTTGTATCAACAGTCCTGTATTTTGAGGATCTTGCCAAAGAAGAAGTCATAGAAAAAGTGGCGGAACTGAAAAGAAAGCAAAATTATTCCGCAGAGGAAATCGACGAAGCGTATCAATACATTGAAACATTAAAAAAGACAGCTTTTTCGCATTAACTCCCGACTTTAACAGTTAAATTGAATAAAACAGGCTGAGAACATTGATTTAATCAAGTTTTCA
>NZ_VEKZ01000051.1:0-29680 GCF_007681465.1 Siminovitchia fortis | reverse complement strand
AGGACCTCCTGTCCGTCGAAGCTAGACAACAAAAGGCTTTGTTCAAAATTTTAAAGCTAAAAATTTTTATGCTTTCTCTCTGAAAAAAAACCGCCGATTTAAGGAGCAAATACAATGGCCGGAAATCGGACCTGGCGTTTTTAGCATAATATAAAATTTTTGGCCGGGCAAATCAAGGATATGGAAAATGTTCCTCGCATAAGTATCGTAAAATTCAATAATAAAAGATTAGTGTAAAAATGGCTTTTATTTTTGTTGGAGTTGTTATATAATAATTTCAGTTAATTACATCTGATGTATAACACAACGGAGTTTTTTGCTTAGTACAGAGGAGGAGAGAGGAATGGAGAACTACTTGAATGTAAATGGGCTGAAAGTGGCGTCCATTTTGCATGAGTTTATCGAAAAGGAGGCATTGCCTGATACCGGGGTGGATAGCAAAAGCTTTTGGAAAGGCTTTAGCCGCATCATTGAAGATCTTGTGCCCACAAACAAGCAGCTTTTACAAACACGGAAAAGCCTGCAGGAGAAAATCAATCAGTGGCATCAGGATAACAGAGGGCCGGTTGATTTGAAAAAATACAAATCGTTCCTCAAAGAAATCGGTTATCTGGAACAGCCGGTTGAAGATTTCACCATTACAACAAAAAATGTGGATGAAGAAATTACCGCCCAAGCAGGCCCGCAGCTGGTCGTGCCTGTAAATAATGCAAGATATGCCATAAACGCCGCCAATGCAAGATGGGGTAGCTTATATGATGCCCTTTACGGAACTGATGTCATTGATGAAGCGGACGGAGCGGAACTGACAAGCGGTTATAATCCGCTTCGGGGCCAAAAAGTGATTGATTACGGAAGAAAGTTTTTGGATCAGATCGCCCCATTACAGGAAGGTTCCCATCATGACTCGGTCAAGTACAGCATTTCCGGAGGCCATTTGACGATAGAGCTCCGGGGCGGCAAAAGTGTGAAGCTGCAGGATCATCAGAAGTTTGCCGGATTTCAGGGAGAAGCGGAAAATCCGAGTGCCATTTTACTTAAAAACAACGGTCTTCATGTTGAAATACAAATAGATCCTGAAGATCCGATCGGCCGGACTGATTCTGCCGGGATAAAAGATCTTTTAATTGAATCGGCTCTTTCTACCATTATGGATTGCGAAGATTCGGTTGCAGCAGTCGATGCGGAAGACAAAGTCCTTGTTTATCGAAATTGGCTTGGGCTGATGAAGGGAACAATCGGTGCCGTTTTTGAAAAAAACGGCAAAACAATCAACCGGGTAATGAATGAAGACCGCATCTATACGGCACCTGATGGAACTGAATTTTCCCTTCGCGGCCGTTCACTCCAGCTTGTCCGGAATGTAGGGCACTTGATGACAACGCCGGCCATTTTGGATCAAAACGGAGAAGAAGTGCCGGAAGGAATCGTTGATGCCGTAATCACTAGTTTAATAGCCAAACACGATCTTCTTGGAAATACCGCTCGGAAGAACTCTGAAAAAGGATCTGTTTATATTGTTAAGCCCAAAATGCACGGTTCCGAAGAAGTCGCTTTTGCCAATGAGCTGTTTGACCGTGTCGAGGATCTGCTCGGACTCGAACGAAATACGCTGAAAATGGGCGTTATGGATGAAGAGCGCCGGACATCGCTAAATTTGAAAGCCTGCATCAAAGAAGCCAAAGACCGGATTGTTTTTATTAACACAGGGTTCCTTGACCGTACAGGCGATGAAATCCATACATCGATGGAAGCGGGGCCGATGATCAGAAAGAATGATATGAAGGCATCCAGGTGGCTCAAGGCATATGAACAGTCGAATGTTTTCGCGGGGCTTGAGACAGGGCTGCCGGGCCGCGCACAGATCGGTAAGGGAATGTGGGCCATGCCCGATCAGATGAAGGCGATGGTTGAACAAAAAATCGGACATGTAGAGGCAGGCGCCAATACAGCGTGGGTTCCTTCCCCGACTGCTGCTACATTACACGCCCTGCATTACCATCAAAAGAATGTCTGGGAAATCCAGCACAATCTGTCAAAGGAAATCAAGGATGTAGAGGATGACATATTGGATATTCCGCTTGCATCCAACACTCATTTTACACATGAAGAGATCCAGGAGGAGCTTGATAATAATGCACAGGGAATATTGGGGTATGTTGTCAGGTGGGTGGAGCAGGGCGTAGGCTGTTCCAAAGTTCCGGACATCCATGATGTCGGTCTGATGGAAGACCGCGCAACACTGAGAATTTCAAGCCAGCATATGGCCAACTGGCTTCACCATGGCATTTGTACCGTTGAGCAGGTTCTGGAAACGATGAAACGTATGGCGGCAGTTGTCGATGAACAAAACGCCGGAGATCCGCATTATAAACCGATGTCGGATAATTTCGAGGAATCTGTTGCTTTTCAGGCAGCGTGCGACCTTGTATTGCTCGGAAGAGAGCAGCCAAATGGATATACGGAACCGATCCTTCACAGCCGCCGTCTTGAATTCAAGCAGAAAATGTCAATACAGCAGGCATAGGGCGGCCTCTTCAAGGCTGGTCATACGGCCTTGAAGAGGCCCGAAAGTTTGCTAAAGAAAATAAATGAAAAATATTTTAAAAAATATTGTATTATAACAGTTGACTAAATAACAACTCTGTTATATATTAATATCAACTTATTAAAAAAGAAGGTGGAGAACATGCAAACGAAACAAACAGCAGAAAGAGACTTTATCGAAGAGTGGATTTTGGAAGAGCTGATCAAAGGGAAGACGGTTGAAGAAATGAATGGTACAACTTTCGTCCTCGGAAACGAATTGCTGACTTTAAAAAGAAATGCTGAAGGTTCGTTTGATGTTGAGCCGCTCGCAGCGAAAGAAGTGGTCGTTATTAGGGAGGAAGAGAAACTGGAAATTGAAAACATTTGCAGCAAATGCGGTATGGAGCATCAAACATTTAAGGAAGTCATTCAATGCTGCGAGAACGTTGAATAATTTTTTTGCCTTATCTGTTATATAACATTATAAATATCGAAAAACAGATATATTACAGGTGAATAATAGATTGATTGAATCAATCTGTTGATCAAATATTAAAACGTAGAATGGGAGAGGTTTATCATGACAAGAGAAGAACAAATCCGCCAAGTTGAAGAAAGCTGGGCAGCAGAACGCTGGAAAGGGATTGAAAGGCCATATTCCGCCGGGGATGTAGTGAAACTGCGCGGATCGGTCGTCATTGAGCAGACATTGGCGCGGATGGGGGCCGAAAGGCTTTGGAATTTGATCAATACGGAAGATTATATAAATGCGCTGGGTGCTCTGACAGGGAACCAGGCAATGCAGCAGGTAAAAGCAGGCCTCAAGGCAATTTACTTAAGCGGCTGGCAGGTTGCCGCAGATGCGAACCTAGCAGGGCAGATGTATCCGGATCAAAGTTTATATCCTGCCAACAGTGTTCCGCAGGTCGTCAAACGGATCAACCAGACACTGCAGCGTGCAGATCAAATCCAGCAGGCAGAGGGAGAAGGCGATACGTATTGGTTTGCTCCCATTGTAGCAGATATGGAGGCAGGATTCGGAGGCCCCCTCAACGTATTCGAATTGACAAAAGCTATGATTGAGGCAGGGGCTGGTGGGGTCCATCTTGAAGACCAGTTGGCTTCCGAGAAAAAATGCGGACACTTGGGCGGTAAAGTTCTTCAACCGACACAAACGGCTGTGCGCCACTTAATCGCGGCAAGACTTGCTGCAGATGTCATGGATGTGCCTACTGTCATTATCGCAAGGACTGACGCGAATGCGGCTAACTTGATTACAAGTGATGTCGACCCGTATGACCGCGAATTTCTGACAGGCGAAAGAAGTCCGGAAGGGTTCTATTACACAAATCCGGGACTTGACCAGGCAATTGCAAGAGGTCTTGCCTATGCGCCTTACGCCGATCTCATCTGGTGTGAAACGGCTGAACCGGATCTCGAGGAGGCACGGCGTTTTGCAGAAGCCATTCATGAAAAATTCCCGGGCAAACTGCTTGCATATAACTGCTCACCTTCCTTTAACTGGAAAAGCAAGCTGAGCGATGAAGAGATTGCCGGCTTCCAGCAAGAGCTGGGAAAAATGGGTTACAAATTCCAATTCGTTACACTTGCAGGCTTCCACTCCCTCAACCACAGCATGTTCGAATTGGCCCGCGGCTACAAAGATTCCGGCATGGCTGCCTATTCCAAACTCCAGCAGGAAGAATTTGCTTCCGAGGCGCAAGGATACACAGCTACACGCCACCAGCGTGAAGTTGGTACTGGTTACTTCGATGAAGTGTCAATGGTCATTTCAGGAGGAACCTCTTCCACAACCGCATTGGCAGGATCAACAGAGGAAGCGCAGTTCCAATCATAAAAATAGCGAAAGGCCCCCTTGGGAAAAGGTACACCCAAGGGGGTTTTCCTTCGTGAAAAATCGGCCATTGCCCGGATACGATGAAAAAGCGCCTGCGTGGTCATTGGCAGGCGGGACCAATGCCCGGATATGGTCGAAAAGCCTCAGCGTGGTCAATGGCGGATTGGACCAATGATTAGCCATTTATCCCAATTTCTATTGATCATTTGACAATCACGAAAAAAGTCAGGGGTTGCAAAATATATTTGTATGTTATAATACAAACATTCGAATAGTTTTTTCCTTCGGGGCAGGGTGAAAATCCCGACCGGCGGTGATGAGACAAGTGTCTCTTAGTCCGTGACCCGGCTCGGCAACGATCCGGTGGATTTGGTGAAATTCCAAAGCCGACAGTGAAAGTCTGGATGGGAGAAGGAAAAAGGCGTCTGTTTCTCGTGCATTTTTTTATAAAATGGCATGTTTATTTAGGCTTTGTTAAAAATCTTTTTGTCAAAGCTTCATGACGCTTATTTAAAATTGCTGTTTTTGCGCCCCGAAACAATGTTTCGGGGCTTTTTCCGTCGATCATTGAAAGGAGGCACTATGGGAGACAAGTATTTTTATATGAAATTGGCCATACAGCTGGCGGAATCCGTTGTCGGGCAGACGAGTCCGAATCCGGCGGTCGGCTGTGTCGTTGTCAAAAACGGGCAGATTCTCGGCATGGGCGCACATATGAAAGCAGGCGAGCCGCACGCTGAAGTCAACGCCTTGAAACAAGCCGGCGAAAGGGCGGAGGGCGCCGATCTTTATGTCACTCTTGAGCCATGTTCACATACAGGAAGGACGCCGCCGTGCGCTGATTTGATCATTGAGAAAAAAATCAGGCGCGTCTTCATAGCGGGCCTGGATCCGAATCCGGTTGTTGCCGGAAATGGTGTGGCAAAGCTTCAGAAAGCCGGAATTTCGGTGGAATATGGAATTTACGGTCAACAAGCCGAAGATCTGAACAAATTTTATTTTCATTTTATTAAGACAAGGAAACCATTCACTACATTAAAAACCGCTGTAACTTTTGACGGAAAGACAGCGGCTTCCAGCGGAGACAGCAAATGGATCACATCTGATCAGGCAAGGCTTGATGTCCATCATTACCGGCATCGCCACGATGCAATATTGGTCGGCATCAATACTGTGATTCAGGATAATCCCCATCTTACAACCCGACTGCCCCAGGGTGGAAAAAATCCCATTCGAATTGTTCTGGATACTCATTTGAGAATTCCTATGGAATGCAATCTTTTAAATGACAATGCGGCTCCGACGATCATCGTGTGCGGAAAGCACGCAAATGAAAAAAAGCGTCGTGCCATTGAGGAAAAAGGTGTCAAAGTGAAAAAGATGCCTTCAGAGAAAATTGAAATCGAACCGCTCCTGAACTGGCTGGGGAAGGAGCAGATCCTTTCCGTCTTTGTCGAAGGCGGAAGCGCCGTCCATTCCGCATTCATTGATTCCGGATTTTTTCAGGAAATTGTCATGTACATGGCGCCGAAATTATTGAATGACAGGAAAGGGACGCCGGCTTTTGGAGGAGTCCCCAAACAATTAGTAAAAGACAGTATTCCCTTGGCATTTAAATCAGTCGAACAAATCGGTCCTGACATAAAATTAATTGTTGAACCGGTGGAAAGGGGAAAGTGAATGTTTACAGGAATTGTAGAAGAAATCGGTACTGTTCTGCGAATTGATCGAAAGGCGAAGTCCTTCAATGTCCATATCCAGGCAGAAAAGATCCTGGAAGACATCCATCCGGGCGACAGCATTTCGGTAAATGGTGTTTGTCTAACTGCAACGGAAATTACCCGCTCAACGTTTCAGGCCGATGTCATGCCTGAAACATTCAATGTGACATCACTCAGCATGCTAGCACCAGGTTCAAAGGTGAATCTGGAAAGGGCGATTGCTGCCAACGGCAGGTTCGGAGGACATTTTGTCAGCGGGCATGTCGATGGAACCGGCACCCTTATAAGTAAAAAAAGTATGGAAAACGCACTTTATATGGTTATCCAAATACCAGAGAAATTCCAAGTGTTTGTCATGGAAAAAGGATCGATTGCAATAGATGGAACTTCGCTGACGATTTTTGAAACAGACGGTGAAAAAATAACAATTTCCCTGGTACCGCACACACAAGCGGAAACGATTCTTGCAGAAAAAAACATCGGCGACCCAGTCAATATCGAATTCGATATGTTTGGCAAATACATTTATCACATGCTGGAAAGCCGAAAGGAAATAAAAACCGGAATCACGATGGATAAGCTATTGGAGAATGGCTTCATCGGTTAAAAAGGAAGGAGTGACAGTATGTTTGATTCAATTGAAAAAGCCCTCGAAGAATTGAAAAACGGGAAAGTGATCATTGTAACGGACGATGAGGACAGGGAAAATGAAGGCGATTTTGTTGCGCTGGCTGAAAAGGCAGATCCTGAAGTGATCAATTTCATGGCGAAGGAAGGACGAGGCCTCATTTGCATGCCCATAACGGAAGAGAGAGCAAAGGAATTGGATTTGCCGAAGATGGCCGACCACAACACCGACCCTTTTGGAACAGCGTTTACCGTCAGTGTTGATCATATTGATTCCCACACAGGCATCAGTGCATTTGAACGTTCGGAAACGATTTTAAAAATGCTGGAAGATGGTGCTAAGCCCGGGGACTTTAAAAGGCCGGGCCATATCTTCCCCCTCATAGCAAAAGAGGGAGGGATATTAAAAAGGCCCGGCCACACGGAAGCGGCTGTTGATCTGGCTCAACTTTGCGGGGCAAAGCCGGCCGGCGTCATCTGTGAAATCATGAAAGATGACGGAACGATGGCACGTACTCCCGACTTAAGAAAAATGGCTGATGAATTTGGGCTGTCAATGATTACAATCAAAGACTTGATTTTATACAGGAACGCCAAGGAAACGCTCGTCAAAAGGGAAGCGGAAGCCCTATTGCCGACTGAATACGGTGATTTCAAGATCATTGCCTACTCAAACGTGCTTGATTATAAAGAACATTTGGCCATTGTAAAAGGGGATATTGAGCCGGATACACCTGTCATAGTACGGATGCACTCTGAATGCCTGACGGGGGATGTATTCGGATCTTGCCGCTGTGATTGCGGCCCGCAGCTTCAATCTGCATTGAGGCGGATTGAAGAAGAAGGTGCCGGGGTTCTCCTATACCTGCGCCAGGAGGGAAGAGGGATCGGGCTCATTAATAAATTAAAAGCATACAAGCTGCAGGAAGAAGGGCTTGATACAGTGGAGGCCAATGAAAGACTCGGATTTCCGGCGGATCTTCGCGACTTTAGCATTGGCGCACAAATGCTGAAAGACATAGGAGTCAAGAAACTCAAACTGCTCACTAACAATCCAAGGAAAGTTTCCAGTCTTTCGGATTTCGGGTTCGAGGTAACCGAGAGGCTGCCGATCCAGCTGCCTTTTAAAAGTGAAAACGAAAAATACTTGAAAACAAAAGCAGAAAAGCTCGGACATTTGCTTACATTTTAAATAGCTGAGGAGAGATAAGAGATGAAAACAGTTTATGAAGGGAATTTAGTTGGTACAGGATTGAAAATCGGTATTGTCGCAGGCAGATTCAACGAATTCATTACAGGAAAACTTCTGTCCGGAGCGCTGGATGCATTGAGACGCCACGGTGTTTCCGAGGATGATGTTTCGGTTGTATGGGTGCCCGGTGCATTTGAAATACCGTTGACTGCCAAGAAAATGGCAGAAATGAATGAGTATGATGCAATTATCACTTTAGGGACTGTTATACGCGGTGCAACCCCGCATTTTGATTATGTTTGCAGCGAAGCGGCGAAGGGTGCGGCGAATGTTGCGCTTCAATCGGGAATTCCTGTCATATTCGGTGTTCTGACAACAGATACGATTGAGCAGGCTGTCGAAAGGGCCGGAACAAAAGCAGGGAATAAAGGCTGGGATTCGGCAGTTGATGCCATTGAGATGGCAAACTTATATAAATCAATGAATTCCTAATGTAAAACG
The DNA here is from genome assembly GCF_007681465.1 of Siminovitchia fortis. NCBI lineage: Bacteria > Bacillati > Bacillota > Bacilli > Caryophanales > Bacillaceae > Siminovitchia > Siminovitchia fortis. The sequence goes on along the minus strand of NZ_VEKZ01000051.1, from coordinate 21,252 downwards.
GCTGCCCGATCGGACAGCCGTTGCCTTTACTTTTTATCTTTCAGTGCCGCCTTTAATGCATCCGCCATGCTGTTTCCAAAACCTTCATCATTGGAATATTTTTTCAGAAGCTGGCGCTCTTCCCGCTTTGTGACTGTCTTTTTCCGGTTTTCAGCTTTTTCCACCAGATTGCACTTGCGGCATTGGAAATACATACCCGCTTTTCCCTTATGGATTTCCATTTTCTTGTGGCATTGCGGACAGCGGCGGTTGGAAAGCTTCGGGTCTTTCCTTTTTCGGAAATTGCACTCTCTGTTGGAACAAACAAGCATGCGCCCGTCCTTTCCTTTGATTTCCTTCATGAGAGAACTGCATTCAGGACATTTGGTACCCGTAATATTATGGGCTTTATACGATTTATCGCTTTGCTTGACTTCAGTTACAAGGCGTTTTGTCTGCTTTCGGATATTTTGTAAAAACTTCTCCGGATCCCCTTTTTGGCGGGCGATTGCCTCCAGTTCGGCTTCCCACTTGGCTGTCAATTCCGGAGACTTCAGCTCATCGTTCACAAGTTCAATAAGCTGCTTGCCTTTTGGCGTGGGGAACAGGCGGTTGTTTGAGCGGTCAATCACCTGTGAGCTTAGAAGCTTCTCGATAATATCAGCTCTTGTAGCAGGTGTTCCAAGTCCGTATTTCTCCATCCTCGCCAAGAGGTCGGATTCCGTAAATCTTGGCGGGGCTTCCGTCAGATGTTCCTGAAGCCGGCTGTTGTCGATTGTAAATGTTTGCCCCTGCTTTAAATGCTGGAGGGACTTCAGGTGCTTTTCTCCATCCTGCTGCCTTGTCAGCACCTTAAATCCTTCATCAATGACTGTCGTTTCCTTTGCCAGGAACGTTTCACCGCCAGACTCAATCGTCACACGAAGTGTTTCATATTTATAAGCCGGGTAAAAAAGTGCCAGGAAGCGTTTGGCGATCAAATCAAAGAGTTTTTTTTCATCCTGCGAAAGGTCGCTTAATCTTACCGGCTGTTCCGTTGGAATAATGGCATGGTGATCTGTAACTTTTTGGTTGTTGAAGACACGGGAGGCCAGCACCTTCACCTTCTGCTTCAATACAGGCTGCACATCATCTTTGTAGGCGGAGCGAAGGGCTTCAAGCCGGTCGGCCATCGTAGCTGCCAGGTCAGTGGTCAAATACCTTGAGTCCGTCCTGGGATACGTAACGATCTTATGATTTTCGTATAAACCTTGCAAAACGTTTGAAGTTTTTTTGGCTGAAAAACAGAACCGGCGGTTTGCGTCCCTTTGCAATTCAGTCAAATCATAAGGGAGGGGCTGCTGCTCCGATTTATCCTTGCGGTCGACCGCCTTCACAACCGCTTTCTGATTTTTCACTTTTGCAATAATGGCATTTGCCTTATCTTTTGAAAAAACTCTTTTTTCCCCTTGGTGTTCCCACTCGGCTTCAAGGCCGCCGGCTTGTATATGAACTGTCCAATATTCTTTCGGAACGAATGATTGTATTTCTTTTTCCTGCTTTATAATCATTCCGAGTGTCGGGGTCTGCACACGTCCCGCTGAAAGGGGATCGTCGAATTTCGTAGTCAAAGCCCTTGTTACATTCAAACCGATGAGCCAGTCGGCTTCAGCTCTGCAAACGGCTGAATCATATAAAGCATCGTATTGCTTCGCCGGCTTTAATTGCCGGAATCCTTCCTTGATTGCGCGGTCAGTGTAGGACGAGATCCAAAGGCGTTTCACCGGCTTTTTCCAGCGGACCTTTTTTATGATCCAACGGGCGACGAGTTCACCTTCACGTCCCGCATCAGTCGCGATGATCAGGTCTTTAATGTCTTTTCTTTTGGCAAGCTGTTCAATTCCTTTATATTGCGGAAAGGTTTGCCGGATCACTTTTAAGTCCATTTTTTCAGGAATAATCGGCAAATCTTCCAATTTCCACGTCTTATATTTTTGATCATAGTCTTCCGGCATCTTCAGTTCGATCAAATGTCCCAAAGCCCATGTAACGACATATTGCGGACCCTCGATGGAATATTTCTTTTTTTCCGTGCAGCCGAGAACCCGGGCCAGATCCCTTGCAACACTGGGCTTTTCTGCCAGTACTAATGATTTCAATTGCTTGACTCCCTTCTTGCTGCTTCTACTGTATATCATAACATAGCGGAATGTGTAAAAAACCAAAAATGATTGGCTGTATATGTCGCAAGCCCAAACATAAACTCCCAATTTGAATAGTTTATTGTGTAGGGATTTTTACTTATCCCCGATCAGGAGGTGAACGCTTATGTGGGGCGGATGTGGCTTCGGTTGTGGCTACGGCGGCTACGGCTACGGCGGAGGTTTTGGCTATGGCGGTGGCTTTGCGTTGATCGTCGTATTGTTCATTCTGTTAATCATTGTTGGTGCAGCTTGGTGGTAAAATCCACAATAGAAAAGAGCGGGATATACCGCTCTTTTTCCAATTGGATTATGTAACTTTAATTTGGATATTAGACGTTACTCACAAAAAAAGCCTGCAACTTTACCTATCCTTTTCATGTGGAGAAGGCAGGATAATGGTGAAAGTGGTCCATTTCTCATTGGAACTGCATAATAACTGCCCGTGGTGTTTTTCTATGATTTGTCTGGAAACGTAAAGTCCCAGGCCTGTACCGGTTTTTTTGGTCGTTACAAAAGGTTCAAAAATATCTTTGATCAATGAATCAGGAATCTTTGGCCCGGTATTGGAAGCTTCGAGATAAATCGAGTCTCCTTTCCGGTATCCTTTTATATGTATGACGGCTTCTGCATCAGTGGACACCATGACTTCAATTGCATTAAAAATGATATTAATGATCACCTGGCGCACTTCTTCCTGGATTCCTTTTACATACAGGTTATTTTCCATTTCCTGGTGAAGGGATACCTTCAATTCAAGCAGCCTGGGATACACGAAAGAAGCAACTTGTTCAACAAGTTCATTTAAGGAAAAAATGACTTCTTCCTGATTCACTTCCTGTTTTTTGGAAAGCATTAGAAATTGAGTGATCCGAAATTTAAGTTGCTCCAATTCTGAAGAAATGATATCCATGTATGGGAGATCGGGATACTCCGCACGCAGGAGCTGAACAAACCCTTGAACGGTTGTCAAAGGATTTCTGAATTCATGGACGAAGCTGGACGTCATTTGGCCTAGAAGAGTAAGGCGGTCTTCATGGCTTGAATGAATATACCGGTTATCCTGTTCATTCAATTGTTGTTTCAGCCTTCTATAATGCATGACAGAGTAATATGAAAAATGATCAAAAATATAGGATAAATGCATGAAAAATTTCTTTAAAATTTGCGGTTCTGATGGAAAATTACACACTTCTTCGCAAAGTATATTTTTTGCCATGTTCAGGTTATAAACTAAGAGTTCAATTTCCGAGTTTTCTCTTATTTTCGTTTGCGCTACTTTATGGGCACTTGCCTGTAAATAGGTTTGCAAGTCAACCTTAGGCAAAGAAAGTGCTTTCAAAGCAACCTCATATATGAACTTTCCCTTGTTGTCCAGCTTCTCTCTGTTGAGCTGGGTCAAATCGGGAGGCAGCATCGCTCTTTCTTTCCATTTTTCGAGGAAGCTTGATCTTTTTTGTTGAAGAAAAGATATAAGTTCGTCCGTAAGCTGGTTCATCCCCGTACTCACCTCCTCTCCATTATATCAGTTGAAGGGTAAAAAGACTCTTTTAAACATTAATTTTATGCAATTTATTTAAGAGCTTTATAGATATCTATGCAGCAATTTGTAGGATATGCCCAAATCGAACAAATTCTCCTAATCTTTTTAAGTCATTTTTTATATAAAATGAAAATAAAGCTGATAAATAACGTTATTGATATTATATAAAAAGCGGTGTATTTCAAGGCTTCCGGCCTTGTTATTTCTGAAAAGTTGATAAAAAGTACCTATATACTTATTTGAAAAGTCTATATATAATAAATATAATTCAGCAAATAACTACCCATTGTATTTGGTGTAAAATGACGATTTTTCCATCATTATAAATTATGGCAGGCCAAGCCTTGCAGACAGGGGTGGGTAGTATGAAAAATGAAGAGGAAAAAAACAAATCGAAAAATCCTGTAATCAGCAAATGTATGAATCATTTGGAAATCATTGGAGCAGATGATAAAACAAGGCAAATTGTGTATATGTATATGAAAACATTGGAAAATGAGCTGTCCAGGGTGAAAGAAAAAGAACTGGATCACTAATCCTTATACGATGCGCCCAAACAATCGGAATAAACCGGTTGTTTTTTTTTTGTGTTTCCTTTATCTGTCAGGAGTCGTCCAGTCTGTACGCCGCTAAACGTCGCCTTCCACTTTTCTTGTTGTCCAGTTCCGGGCTCCAGCGACTAGCAGACTTCCTCCTCCTTCCTACGATAAGTCAACATCGGCTCGCCTGCGGCTTCGCCGTGTTTCCTTTATCTCGTCAGGAGTCGTCCAGTCTGTACGTCGCTAAACGTCGCCCTTCACTTTTCTTGTAGCTTTTTGATGAAAAAAACATTATATTATAATTGGTTTCCAAATGTGTATGGAGCCGGCGCAATTGAAAGCGAGGAAAAGGTATGGACCTGTTTTATAAAATAAAAGACAGTTTATGGAGGTTTTGGAAAAAAGCCCATCTGAATCAAATTTTATTGCTGATCGCTTCGTTGGTTATTTTGATCGGCCTGTCATATTTTGCCTATTTGGCTAGTGCTGCCAATGTCGAATCTTTGAAACAGGGATTGGCACAGGCAACCGTTATCTACGACAAAGATGGTGATGAAGCCAGTAAAATATCTGCCAACCGGATGGAAGGCGTCCCAATAGCGGAAGTCCCTGAAAATATGAAGAATGCCATAGTGGCCGTTGAGGACCACCGATTTTATAAACATAGGGGATTCGACCTTTACGGTATTTCCCGGGCGTTTTTTAAAAATCTGTTTGCTGGAAGAATCACGGCCGGAGGAAGTACGCTGACGCAGCAGTTGACCAAAAATGCCCTTCTTTCTCCAGAGCGGACATATAAACGGAAGCTGGAGGAAGTTTTTCTGGCAATCGAAATCGAAAAGAAGTTTACGAAAGATGAAATATTGGAAATGTATCTGAACCAAGCTTTTTTTGGAAGCGGCGGCTGGGGAGTCCAAAATGCATCCAAAAAATTTTTTGGCAAGGATGTAAGCCAAATTACACTCAGTGAAGCCGCGATGCTGGCGGGAATAGTGAACCGGCCATCAGCCCTCGATCCATATAAAAATTATGATGCGTCAGTTGAACGGCGGAATCTCGTATTAAGCCAAATGCTGAAATATGAAATGATAAGTGAGTCAGAATATCAGGAAGCTGTCAATGAGAAAATTGTACTGGAAGACAAAGGCGCGGATCCGCTGAAAGGAAAGTATCCTTATTATGTGGATGCCGTATTAAATGAGGCTATTAACCAGTACGGCCTGACACAGGAAGAAATATTGACCCGCGGTTATAAAATTTACACTGAGATGGATCAAAATGTTCAGGCGGGTTTGGAAAAAGTATATCAAAACAACTATCTTTTTCCTGTAAGTTCAGACGGAACACTTGCCCAGAGCGGGGCGATCATGCTTGATCCAAAAACGGGAGGCATCCGGGGGCTTGTCGGCGGAAGGGGAGAGCATACTTTCCGCGCGTATAACAGGGCGACACAGCTGAAGGCACAGCCGGGCTCCGTCATAAAGCCCCTTGTCGTTTACACCCCGGCACTTGAAGAAGGCTATACGGCCCAATCCACTTTAAAAGACGAAGAAGGAATGACATTTTCAGGTTATACACCGAAGAATTTCAGCGGGCAATATGCAGGTGAAGTGCCGTTATATACTGCTGTTGAGCAATCATTGAATGTTCCGGCTGTCTGGCTTTTGAATGAAATTGGCCTGGATAAAGGTATCGCAGCCGCCAAGAAATTCGGACTCTCCATCCAAAAGGAAGATGAAAACCTAAGCCTGGCTTTGGGCGGAACAACCACGGGGTATTCACCCCGGCAAATGGCCGAAGCCTATTCAGTTTTTGCGAATGACGGGAAAAGGGAAAAAAGCCATATCATCACAAAAATTGTCGGTCCCACCGGGAATGTGGAAGGTGAATTCAAACCGAAAACCACCCGGGTTACAAGCCGTAAAACGGCAGAAAAGATGACGGCCATTCTCCTTAATGTGGTAGAGACCGGAACAGGGAGAAACGCAAAACTCGATGGCTACGATATTGCCGGAAAAACCGGGTCAACACAGCTTCCTTATCCGGAAATACCGGATGGAACGAAGGATCAATGGTTTGTCGGCTACACGCCAAACCTTGTGGGAGCCGTTTGGCTTGGCTATGACAGGACCGACAGAGACCATTATTTAAAAGGCGCCAGCAGTGATACAGTCGTCCCAATTTTCCGCTCAATGATGGAACAGACACTTCCGCATGTCGAAAAAGATAAATTTGAGACGCCATCCATCAATAAACGGCTTGAGGAAGAGCGTAAAAAAGAAGAGAATTCCCTCAAAGAACAACTGAAAAATTTTGATGACAAAATGATGGATGAAGCAAAAAAATGGAAAGAAAAATTGGAAAAAGGAAAAGGAAATTTGAATAAGTTTGAAGAAAAATTAAAGGAAACGTATAGGCGGTTCCAAAACGATTAAGCAGGTTTTTTCATCATTTCCGGCAGGGTAGATGAAATTTTTGCCGATATGTGAGAGAATACCTATGGTTAAAACTTAGAGGAGGCATGTAAAGAATGGAATTCCGCATCGAACGGGATACAATTGGTGAAATTAAGGTGCCTGCAGATAAATACTGGGGCGCACAAACTCAACGGAGCAAGCAGAATTTTAAAATTGGAAATGAAAAAATGCCTTTGGAAGTCATCAAGGCTTTTGCCCAGTTAAAAAAAGCTGCTGCACTTACAAATAATGTATTCGGAAAGTTATCAGATGCCAAAAAGGAAGCGATCGTCAAAGCATGCGATGAAGTGCTTGAGGGCAAGTTTGACGACCACTTTCCGCTTGTTGTCTGGCAGACAGGAAGCGGCACTCAGTCCAACATGAACGTGAATGAAGTGATTGCCCGCAGAGCAAATGAATTATTAAATGTGGGTTCTGAAGAGAAGATTCATCCGAATGATGATATCAATATGTCGCAAAGCTCCAACGATACATTCCCGACAGCAATGCATATTGCTGCATACCATGCCATTTACCATGATTTGATTCCTGCCTTGGACCAGTTGAAACAAACGCTTCTTGAAAAAGAAAAAGCGTATATGGATATCATTAAAATTGGCCGCACGCATTTGCAGGATGCCACTCCGCTTACGCTTGGACAGGAAATCAGCGGCTGGAGGGCAATGGTTGAAAAAAGTGAAAGAATGATCAAAGAAAGTGCCGAGCATCTCCTTAATCTGGCTATTGGCGGAACGGCTGTGGGTACCGGCATCAATGCTGAACCGGATTTTGGCGACAAAGTGGCGGAACAGCTGAGCAGGCAAACCGGGTATTCTTTCAAATCATCGGATAATAAGTTCCATGCACTCACAAGCCATGACGAAATTGTTTTCGTTCACGGAGCATTGAAGGGACTTGCCGCCGATTTGACAAAAATAGCCAACGATGTTCGTTGGCTTGCAAGCGGCCCACGCAGCGGAATTGGAGAAATTTCGATTCCCGCCAATGAACCGGGAAGCTCCATCATGCCTGGAAAAGTGAATCCGACGCAAAGTGAGGCGCTCACAATGGTTGGCGTCCAAGTATTCGGAAACGATGCAGCCATCGGCTTTGCTGCAAGCCAGGGAAACTTTGAGCTTAACGTGTATAAACCAGTAATTATTTACAACTTCCTGCAGTCAGTCCATCTGCTTGCAGATTCAATGATCTCATTCAATGAAAAATGCTTGAAAGGCCTTGAGCCGAACGTTGAAGTAATCGAGGAAAATGTGAATCGGTCCCTTATGCTTGTTACAGCGTTGAATCCTCATATCGGGTATGAAAAAGCGGCCGAGATTGCCAAGCTTGCTTTCAAAGAGGGAACAACATTGAAAGAAGCGGCAATCAAAACAGGATATCTCACAGAAGAGCAATACGACGAATGGATCGATCCGAAAAAGATGGTAAATTTATAAAGAAAAAGTGGAGGCGCCGGAACTGGACAATAAGAGGTCCGGCCCCATATGAAAGGCCCCCGAATCAACGGGGGCCTTTTGCCATGTTTTATTTAGTTATTGTTGGGAGAATCCGCCAAGCTGTTGTTGTGCCATTGCTACCAGGCGCTTGGTAATTTCTCCACCGACAGAACCATTGGCGCGGGAGGTAGTGTCTGCACCAAGATTTACTCCAAACTCCTGGGCAATTTCAACCTTCATTTGGTCGATTGCCTGCTCGGCACCAGCAACTAAAATTTGGTTTGAGTTGTTGTTAGCCATGTTGTCATCTCCTTGCTGTTGTTATAAATTTGGCTGGGTTAGCCGGATTTGCACCGACACACATGCATGTGGCCTTCTTTTGGCTTAACCCATTGTTTGTACCATTTATTATGATTTTTCAAGGTGAAAATATACAGAAAGAGAAGAGGAACTTTTTACCTGAATGAAAAGCCGGGTGCCATACATGTATTCCCCGATTTCACAAAAGATATGTGATAAGAGGAGGACTGCTTATGAATTACTGCCGGTTATGCAACGGGATGCCAGCCGAGAATCGGGCCTGTTCCATATGTATGGGAGCACTGAAGGATCAAGGGAAAATATATGATTTTTATGATGATTATTCCCCCTATATGGAAATTGACTTGAATAAATTGGTTGACGGGGATCCAAAGAGCACACAAAAGCCTGAATGTGTGCACATGTTCATTTGTGAAGCGTGTGGAACGCAACAGGAGCTGAAAATTTTTTATGGATCATAACGAAAGAAAGGGACCCGTTGTCGAGTCCCTTGGTTATTCCATACGATCCTGCGGCGGATCCTCTGGAAAAAAATCAGTGGATTGCTCTATGTTTGTTGAGTCTTCTCTCATAAAAACATAGCCTCCGGACATGCCTTCATTTTCCATCCGGTCTACATCCATGAAATATCTGTCCCGGCCTTCGTGGTCTGAATCAGGCAAAAATTGATCTTTCAGCTTTTTCTTCTTCAACGCTTTCAGCCTCCTTACGGATAGTTTCGGCTGCTGATACGTTTGGCCATGCATATAAAAAGTTGGTAAAAGATTAACGCTGCTGATCGTATACATGAAACAGCATTAAATCGTGCACCTGCTTTTTCAGGGCATTCTCATGTTCCCTGTCCGGCTTTCCGGATGTCCATACAATTGTTCCATCTTGTTGATAGCTGCCTTCTATTCTTTTTCCGGAGAAATAAAAGGAAAATGCCCACCCGGGAATTCGTTCATCTTTATAAAGCGGCTTGTATTGGAAGTGCTGCAGCATGCGGGTCACCTCGGTTTTTAGAACTATTTTACCAATCAATCAGATGAGAAGCTATGATTATCCCTCCCAAAGCAGTTGAGGAGAATGGATTGTTTTTTCCGTCAAATGAACTGCGAATGCAAGGGCCAGCTTGCTGGTCAATGTATCGGATTCTTTGAGGCCGGGATGGGAAAATATTTGCCTGCCTGGTTTTGAGTTGGCCTCGAACATCCAAATCTTTCCGTTACGGTCAATTCCAAGATCAAAGCCGATTTCCCCAACAATTCCTCCGATGTTGTCTTCAATGGCAGCAGCGAGATCCAATGCGGCTTTATGGAGCTTATTCCGAAAAGTTTCCCTCTCCTCTTCTTCCGGAAAAACTTCTTCAAGGGAACGCACTACGCCGCCAAACCTGGTATGTGTTGTCGGGCTTCCTTCCCCGGCTATTTTAGCGGCAATCGCACTGACTTTCCAATGCCCGTTTTCATCTTTGTTGACATGGACACGAAAGTCCATCGGCTTTTTGTCGATTCGGCGCAGGCGGATACCCTGCTGGACAATCAATTTCTCTGATTCCTTGCCTTTGTACATGTGATTGATCAGGCTTTCAATGGAATCATATTTATACAGTCGGCTTTTTTCATCAAAAAATCGGCAATAGTAATCACCTTTTTCCGGATCATAAAGCACTTGCCGAATCCTCTCGCCGTTACTGCCGTCCGCCTGTTTCAAATATACGTGCCCGTAAGTGGCAACCATCCGTTCAATATCTGAAAAAGACCTGAATGGATGTGTTTCAGGCAAATAATGTTCGGCACGCGAATCATTGTATAATCGCTCATGAAGCTCCAGCTTGTTGAAAAAACCTGGATTGTACCAAGGGATTAAATAGTCATTTTCCATTTTTTCTTTCACTTTTTTAAATGATGGCCGGCTTTCACTTAAGCGGTTTGGCAGCCGATCATATACGACATTTGGAAAGGGAACAATCCTTCTTTTCCAGCTATGTTCGTGATAGAAAAATCCATTAATGACACCTTTTTCCCAATCAATATGTTTTTCGCCGAATAAGAAAGGAACCGCCCCGACGGATGCCTGCAGTGACATTTGCTTGGCGAAGTTTTTTGTCCTTTCACCAACCGGCAATAATTGAAATGGAGTAAAACCCGATGTAAAAATGCCTACAAGTGGACCGAGATAGAACGTTTCATCATCATCGAAGAGGCAGAGTGATGAAACGAATTCAGGGATTCCCAAAATTTTAGCTAAACTTGAACTGATGGAAATGACATTTCTTCCATTTGGATGCCGGCTGCATTCAGCTTCCGCAGCATTGGAACCAAATGAGGTGAATCGATGTTCTCCTTTAGGCTTAAATTCCCGCGGATAATACAGTCTTATCTCGTTGCTGTCGAAAATCTCGCATTTATACCGAACCCTCATATAAAGGCCCTCCTTTAAAGGTGTCCATATTTGCCCTTGTGCACCATTATTATTTATAATCAGTTCAGACCGTACAATTGGCAAAAAAGGCCAAACAACGGAACTGGGCGCATTCCCCATATCGTATGAACGAGAAGATGTCCATGTTCTTAAACGGTTATAAGGAGAGGAAATACATGTCAAGCTGGTATACAGTCATACCATTCATGGTCATTATCGGAGCCGTAATAGGGGGGTTCACCAACTTTTTGGCGATCCGGATGCTGTTTCGCCCGTATCGAACGCTTTATATCGGAAAATGGCGGTTACCGTTTACGCCAGGCCTGATTCCGAAGCGGCAGGGTGAATTGGCTGCCCAAATTGGAAAACTCGTTGTAGGCTATCTGGTAACCCCTGAAAGCATTTATAAAAAACTGACGGATGAGGCATTCAAGCGTGAGACAGAGGAATGGATCAACGCCAAATTGAACAGCTGGCTGGAAAAAGGGATGACCCCGGAAGAAATATTGAACCAATTTGGAATAAATAACCCTTTGGAGAAAATGGATTCAGCCATTGATCGAACGATTGAAAAAAAATATGACTCACTTAAGAAAAAATATCTGGATGAGCCGGTTCGGAACATTTTTCCCGGCCAGCTTACAGAAACGATACACAGTAAAATTCCGGAACTGGCTGACCACATCATTCAAAAAGGTACAGATTACTTTTCCAGCGAAGAAGGAAAAGAAAAAATTAGAGTCATGATCGAGAATTTTTTAAAAAACAGGGGAAAGCTTTGGAATTTGGTCCAGATGTTTATAGGAGAAGATCAGCTGGCGGATAAGGTGCAGCCGGAAATAATGAGATTCTTCCATAATCAAGGGACAAGAGATCTCCTTATATCCATATTGGAGGAGGAAGCAAGAAAGCTGGAACAAAGAAAGCTTGGAGAGTTTTATTCCGGTGTCAATGAGGAAAAGGTTTTGCGATTTTTAAAAGAAGGGGCTTCCGATCTTTTTCCATTGGAAGGGTATTTGCGAAAACCGATTAAAGATCTGATTGAACCCTTTAGACCCAAACTGTTGGATACGGTTGTTCCCCGCCTGCTTGCAGCCGCAGGCGACTATTTGACCAGACAATCGGGTGAAATCCTTGAACGATTCCAGGTGGAGGATATTGTCAGGAAGGAGATTGAGTCATTTTCCCTTGAACGCCTGGAAGAACTGGTCATAGCCGTTGCCAAAAAAGAGCTCGTAATGATCACCTATCTGGGTGCCCTGCTTGGGGGCTTGATCGGAGTGATTCAAGGAATCATTGTAATGATCACTTCATAATATGTTACACTTGGGTGAGGAGGGATGAAAATGAACACAAACCTGTATGATTTTGCGTACGACCTTGAAAAAGCGATGCGAAACAGTAACGAATTCAAGCATTTGAAAGAGATGTATAGATCTGTTACCGATGACAATGAAGCAAACAGAATGTTTGGCGAGTTCCGCGATATCCAGATGCAGCTCCAGCAAAAGCAGCTGGAAGGCCGCGATATTTCCGAAGAGGAGGTCATGCATGCCCAGGAAATAGCCAACAGGGTGCAGCAAAATGAGAAAGTGACAAGGCTCATGGAAGCCGAGCAGCAAATGAGCATGACCATTACCGAACTAAATAAAATTATCATGAAGCCGCTGGATGAGTTATACAGCTCTATGTCTTAAGATGGCTCCTCTTTGAGGGGCTTTTTTTGATGGAATTTCTTTTGTTATTCCCATATAAACGGGCGTATGCCTCCCGAAGGAGCGTCCAAATCGAAAACACGGCAGGCATAGAGGGTGCCAATGCCTCCCGAACTAATGACACTACCCAATAATTAGTCCAAAAGCCGGCGCAACCACCTTTTCTGTGTTCTATCTTGCAGGCGTGTCTCGTATAAATAAGAAGAGGCAGAGACCAGCGCAAAGGGGGAGCATCATGACCTATAAAATGCTTGTTTCGAATATTGATGGAACATTGCTTCAAGACAACGGCCGTATTCATAAGCAAACCCGGGAAGCGATTGAGTTCGCTCTCCAAAAAGGGATCCACATAATTTTGGCAACAACAAGGAATTTTCCTGCAGCCAAACGAACGGCAAAGTCTTTGAAGCTGAAGGACTATATTATTGCCCATCACGGAGCTTTTATCGCGAAAGATATAAACAAACCTATTTACGTCCACAAAGTGCATGAGCAGGTAGCAAGTGAAATTACAGCGTTTCTTGAATCTTTTCCATGCAAGATCCGGCTTGTCAATGAAAAATTTTTAATCGGCAATAAAACCAAACTTCCAACCAATATGATGGCAAGGGTCGTTTTCCAATCGGCCAACCGTTTTGTGTACCAGGAACGGTATGTTGACTCCATCAGTGAAAAGCTGCTGGATCAGCCGATTTCGCCGTCCAACTTCGAAGTTGAATTTTTTGATGAAAAAGAAATGGCCGATGCTATGATGGCGATTAAAGAAATGTACAATGAAGCTGTCTGTATTCCAATTGAACCTTTGAAAATGGCCATTGTTCCGGCAGGGGTCTCCAAGCTGGACGGTGTAAAATTTGTGTGCAGCCAATATGGCATTAAAAAGCATGAAGTGGTTTCAATAGGTTCCGGTTTGGATGACCTTCCGCTCCTGCAATGGTCCGGACTTGGTGTGGCAATGGGAAATGCGCCCAAGGAAGTACATGATGCCGCCGATTGGATCACGAGGACAAATAATGATAATGGTGTGGCGTATATGGTCAAAGAACATTTCAGGAAACAATATCGTCCCGGCTTCCTGAATAATTTGAAAAGGGAGGATTTAACCGGTGAGGGGCTTAATAAACACTTTCTGATCGCGGAAAAAAATAAATCTGAATAAAACGTTTCGAAGACTGCCTTTTTTATCGGGGCAGTCTTCTTCCTTTCTCTTTTCATTTACCGATGAAACAGCACCAGTTTTCCTGCTGGGGACGAACAGCGATGTGTTCTGTTGAGCAGTCCTTTCTCGGATAGGATCGCTGTTCCTTTTTCTTTGGCTTCCCTGTCATCCGCAGCTTCAAAACCCTCGTCCAGCAATTTTTCACCTGTTGGTTCAAAAGCGGTAAGTTTATAAATTCCCATTGTTGAACCTCCTTTTCTTTTCATCTATTGTTACATATTTCTGATAAGGTGAAAAGTGAGATGAAAAGAGATATGGCAGTTATTACTATATTCAGGTATAATGATAGGAACGTATATTCGCTTGAGGTGATGGTTTTGGAGGAGATCCGTTTTATCCATACGGCAGACCTGCATTTGGACAGTCCTTTTCTCGGCTTGAGCCAATTGCCCGAGAAGCTGTTCAGCCGCTTGCAGGAAAGCACATTTTCCGCGTTTGAACGGGTTGTGGATACGGCCATTGAAAAAGATGTCGATTTTGTGTTGCTCGCAGGTGACTTGTTTGATGGGGAGGACCGCAGCATCAAGGCACAGGCACGTTTGAGAAAGCAGCTGCAACGGCTTGCGGAAAACAATATTTTTGCTTTTATTACATATGGCAATCACGATCACATGGGCGGCGACTGGGTCAGGCTTGATATGCCGGAAAATGTGCATGTTTTTAGCGAAAAGCCCGAACCATTCCTTTTCACGGCTAAAAACGGGGTTACGGTTCACGTATACGGATTCAGTTATCCTAAGCGGCATGTATTGACAAGAAAAATAGATGAATATGAAAAAGTCCCTGGCGCAGATTTGCACATTGCCATGCTTCACGGAAGCGAAGAGGGACAATCAGGTGCCCATCAGCCATATGCGCCGTTTACCACCCGTGAGCTACTTCGTAAAGGCATGGATTATTGGGCGCTTGGCCATATCCATAAACGAAAAATATTGCACCCGGATCCCTATATTGTTTATCCGGGCAATACGCAGGGGCGGCACAGGAAGGAAGAAGGAGAAAAAGGATGTTATCTCGTCACGATGACAAAAGAGGGACAAACGGAGCTTGAATTCATTGAAACAGCGGATGTAAGGTGGGAAACACTCTGTATCGATTTGAAAGAAACAACGGGAATGACAGAACTCTATACATCATGCACGGCAGCAATGGAATCTCTGGGGAACATGGGGCAAAGTGTCCTTTGTCAAGTGATCATAGCAAGCCCGCAGCATCTTTCCCAAAAGGTGTTGAAAACAATAGAAAATGGGGAGTTCATTGAAATGCTTCAGGATGAGGCTTTTCTTGACGCTGACTTTGTTTGGCCTTATCGTGTGGAGGTTGGAGAGGACCCGCTGGATGAACAAAAACTCATTTCTGATGACACTTTTTTGGCCGTGCTTGAAGAAGCGGCCAATGAGCTGGGACGTACAGATGAATTCGATCAAGCTGTCTCCGGCCTGTTTTCGCACACGTATGCAAGCAGATACCTTGATGGCTTGGACGAGCGGCAAAGAGAGCAGCTGCTTCATTCTGCAAAAAAACTGGTGATAAGACGACTGTCTGAAATAGACTAAAAAGGAGGGGGACCCCTTGAAATTGAAACAACTGCATATATACGGCTATGGCAGGCTCCATGATTTCAAAGTGGACAACCTATCAGATTTGCAATTGTTTTATGGAGAAAACGAAGCAGGTAAATCTACCATCATGTCTTTTATCCACAGCATCCTTTTTGGATTCCCCACATTAAAGCAATCCGAATTGAGATATGAACCAAAAACCCATTCATCATACGGCGGCAAACTCATTTTTGAAACGG
This sequence comes from Siminovitchia fortis, assembly GCF_007681465.1. NCBI lineage: Bacteria > Bacillati > Bacillota > Bacilli > Caryophanales > Bacillaceae > Siminovitchia > Siminovitchia fortis. The sequence continues at coordinate 5,639 of NZ_VEKZ01000051.1, read as the reverse complement.
AAAAATTTGGCGAAGTGCTTATTGAGCGGGTGAAAGGAAAAGCGGCAGGCAATGTCACTGTCCTGCTCGAAGATGGGCCTGCAGAAGCTTCTGATTTTCTCCCCAAGCTGCTGAACGGAACGGATAAAAAAATGTTCCGGAGCATATTCTCCTTCGATCTTCAAGATCTTCAGGAGATCCAGCGCCTTAAGGAGGAAGAAATCGGAAAATATTTGATTGCTGCGGGTTCCATCGGAACTGACGGCATTCTGAAGTCAGAACAGCAATTACAGAGGGAACTCCAAGAGCTTTTTAAGCCTGGGGGACGCAAGCCGCTGCTTAATGATCTGTTAAAGAAACTCCGCTTACAGGAGCAGCACCTCAAAAAGGCAAAGCATGAAAATGCCTTATACGAATCACTTTTGACTGAAATGCGCGAGCTCGAAAGCAGGGTGGAAGCAGCAAAAGAGCTTCTAAAAGAAAAGAAAGCGGAGTTTGATGATGTGAATGAGCTGCTGAAAAAATGGCCGCTCATAATGGAAAAAGGCCAAATCAAGAAACGTCTATTTGAACTGGAGCCTGTTGAATTTCCCGCGGACGGAATAAAAAGGCTGGAAAAATATAATGACCGGCTGCTTGAATTATCCAGTACACTGCAGACTTTGCGGCAAAGAATGAAATCCATTGAAAGCGAAATGGAGGAAAATGCCCTTAGGCAGGAAGTTGATCTGGATAAAGCGGAAATGTTTGTGAATGAATGGGCCAAACAGCAGCAAAGTTTGCGGGAATTGTCCGGTTTGGAGCATTCCATTGCCGAAGCGCGAAAACAGTATGATTCCTTTCTGGCTGAATTGCATTATCCGGCCGAAAAAGCCGGGAATATAAAAAATTTGAATTTGGGAATGGACATGAAAGCCAGAATGAAAGAAACCCTTCAGCAATATATCAGATATGAAAGCCGGCTAAATGATCTGGCAGACCGGCTTGAAGATGATAGAAAAGCGGTAATTGAACTTGAAAACAGATGCAAAGAAATAGAAGAGCAATTTGTGAGTGAAAGTACATTTAAAGAATGGAAAACACGTTTAGGGCATGAGTCAGCAGCAAGCATCGAAAGGGAAAAAAGCCAGCTTGAAAGAGAAATCGAGGAGCTTGACAAAAGGAAAAAGCATGAGAAAGACAGACTGCAAAAAAAGAAGCGGCAAGCCTTTATTTTCTCATCTGCATTTCTTTTTATCTTTCTGGGGGTATTCATTTGGAGTTTCATATCTAAACAATGGCCGTTGACTTTGGCCGCTGTATCAGCAATGATTTTTGCCGGTTATTTCCTCGTCAGAAAAGCTGACGGGAACGCCATTGATTTTATAAATGAAACCCTCGAAGACAAACGCCGGCGGCTGCAAGATTTGGATCAACAACTGAAAACGGCTGATGGTGATATACATATTGCATACCGGTATGAAGAGCAGCAGCGTCTCCGCGAAAAATGGAAAGAGGACTTTGCACGGCTTGAGGAACAGAAGCAGAGGCTGGAAGAATCGGAGAATTCTTTTAAAAGATTAAGTGAAGTTGTTCAAACTAAGGAAAGTAAGCTGAACGAGATTAAGGCGGAGCTCGGGTTGGCCAAAGATTTTTTCCATCTAAAGATTGAGGATGCATTTTCCGTCCTTAAAAATCTTCAAGGGATAGAAAGCGGATTGAATGATGCTATGGAAAAAAGAGAGCTTCTCCAAAAAGAACAGGAGGCATGGGCCGATAACCTCTTTCAATTTCTGGGCAACATAGGCGCGTCCATTCATGAGCCTTCACAGGCGATATTCTTTTTGCAGGAGATGCTGAAGAAGGAACGCGAAAAGAAGATCGTCCTAAAAGAGCTTAAGAAGAAATTGTCCGAACTGAATGCAAATGTCCTTCAGCTCGAAAACGAGGAATCCGCCATCAGGTCGAACATGAAAAAGCTTTTTGAAAGTGCACATGTTGACAATGAAGACGATTTCCGTAAAATTGCCAAGCTTTCAGAGGAAAAGAACACCCTGCTGGCACGCTTGGATCTGCTGGAGGGGCAATTAGGGGATGTAACCAGCCGATTCCAAACCCGGGAAGAAATACAAAATGAAATCAATCACTTGAATGAAGTGATTGAAAAAGAGTCTCGTCATCTGGAAGAAGACAGGGATAGATTGGCATCCCTGAAACAGAAAATTTCTTTTCTCGAAGAAGGCGGCACCTATACCGAACAGCTGCATCTCTTCCGGCAGATGCGGTCAACTTTCAATGAAGAAGCCCGGAAATGGGCTGAGCTGGCAGTTGCTTCAAGCCTGCTCGAAAAGGTCATGCAAACATACAAAGAAGGCCGTTTTCCGCAGGTGATCCAAAAGGCAGCCGAGTATTTTTCGTTCTTGACGGGCCATGAATACAAGCAGCTTCATGTCAAGGCGGATGGAAGCCTGGCAGTTGAAAGGAAAGACCGGATTTTATTTGCTCCTGAAGAATTAAGCAAAGGGACCGGCGAGCAGCTCTATATCGCCATTCGCCTTGGGCTTGTTCATGTGTTGAAGAAAGAGTACCCATTTCCCGTCATTATCGATGACGGATTCGTCAACTTTGACGAAATGAGGACAAAGCGGATCCTTGAGCTGATACAAACGATCAGCTCTGACACGCAAGTGTTGCTTTTTACATGCCACCGTCATATTGCCGGACAGTTTTCTGAAGACCGGATAATCCAGATTCGGCAGAGGCTGCCCCAGGCCGCTTTGGCTGAATAAAGGGATTGGCGGATAGGGAGTATGTTATAATTGTTTGAGGAGAACAAAGGGAGGCAGGCGTTTGGATGTTAAAAGAATTGATGGAACACGAAGTAGGGGAGCAGGTGGATCTATTTCTCCTTGTAAAAAGTGCCTTCAGGGGAGTGGCAAGTAACGGAAAACCCTTTCTGACACTTATTCTGCAAGACCGGTCAGGAGATATTGAAGCGAAGCTTTGGGATGCTTCTGACAGCGAAGTGAAAGCGTACCAGCAGGGGACGATTGTCCGTGTTGCCGGAGAAGTCCACAATTATCGGGGAAGAATGCAGTTGAAAATAAAAAAAATCAGGCGTTCCAATCCGCAGGACAATATTAATGTCGGAGATTTGCTGGAAAAAGCCCCCATATCAAAAGATGAGATTTCAAGTAAGGTAACACAATATATATTTGAAATGAAGAACCCGAATATCCAACGGATCACAAGGCATTTGCTTCGCAAATACCATGAGCCGTTTCTTGAATACCCGGCTGCAACGAAAAATCACCATGAGTTTGTATCGGGTCTCGGTTACCACGTCGTTTCGATGTTGGATTTAGCGAAATCTGTGGCCGAACTGTACCCTTCCCTTGACCGTGATCTGCTGTTTGCGGGTATCATTCTTCATGATCTTGGCAAAGTCATTGAATTGTCCGGTGCTGTAGCAGCCTCTTATACCATTGAAGGGAACTTGCTTGGACATATAACCATCATTGTCAATGAAATCGGAAAAGCTGCCGAGGAGCTGGGAATCCATGGGGAGGAAGTGGTTGTCCTCCAGCATCTTGTTTTAAGCCATCATGGCAAACTTGAGTGGGGGAGCCCGAAACAGCCAATGATCAAAGAGGCTGAAATCCTGTTCCTGATCGACAATATGGACGCAAAAATGAATATGCTGGATCGTGCATTGAAACACGTCAAACCGGGTGAGTTTTCGGAAAAGATATTTCCGCTTGATAACCGCTCATTTTATAAGCCGACATTCCATTCTTGATGCCTCTGTCTTCAGAGGCATTTTTTTGGCATTTTCTCATATATTTAAAATATATGGACTAGCCAATGAAAGGGGATAAGAAAATGGCCTTGCCGATTTGGTTGTATTTCGTCATTGCAGGAATATTCGTCAGTGCGTTCATGGCTGTCAAAACCGCCCGTGAAGAGCGTGAGTTTGAAAGGGAATGGATTGAAAAAGAGGGAGAAGTCTACATTGAAAGGATGGAGGAAGAAAAGGAGCGGAGAAAGCAGATAAGGCAAGCCGGAAGTTAGGGTTTCGATCAGGGTGTTTGCCCCTGCAGCCCAATTGTATATCATTAAAAAGAAACCGGGCAGCAGCCCGGTTATTATTTTTCTTCTTTTTTATCTTTTCCTTCATCAACAGGAGCGTCTCCGTCTTCCTTCGGCTCATTTAAAATCTGGTCGAAAGTATCTTTCAGCTCTTTGTCTTTCACTTTGATATCCGCTTTTTCGAGCTCTTTCTTTAAAGCTTCCTGCATCATTTCAGGATCAAGCTTGGCCACTTTCAATTCGTTTTTGTACTCGTCTTTTACTTTGTCAAATGGCTTCTTGTCTTTCTTTTCCTTGATGTCTGTCACCTGGATAATATGCCAGCCGAACTGGGTTTCCACAGGTTTGCTGATTTCATCCTTTTTCAATTTGAAAGCAGCTTCTTTGAACGTTTCGTCCATTTGGGGATCATCGATGGAGATGGTGCCCAGGTCTCCGCCTTGTTCGTTTGCAGCTGTATCAACAGAATATTTTTTTGCAAGCTTGGCAAAGTCCTCGCCTTTATCAAGCTTATCTTTTACCTCTTTAGCTGTTTTTTCATCATCAACCAAAATGTGGCGGACAGTAATGTCCTTTTGTTTATTCTCATAGTACTCTTTTACTTCTTCCTCAGAGACTTTAATGTCTTTTGATGCAGCTTTTTCCTGAAGAAGGTTGACTTTCAGGGACTGGCGAAAATCGTCTTCGTCCTTGAATCCGCTTTGCATAAGGGCCATTTGGAATTGAGGGCCGAGCTGTTCTTTAAGCTCGTCCATTTTTTTGTCCACTTCTTTATCGGACACTTTGTATTCTTTGGAAAGTACTTTTTCAAAAACAATTTGTTGAAGGGCCTGCTCCCCGTATTTATCTTTCATTGCTTCGTATAATTCATCTTTTGTGACGTTTCCGGCTTTTGTTTTGGCAACAGTATCGCCGCCTTGGCCGCCGCACCCTGCAAGACCGACAATCCCTGCAGCTAAGGAAAGGGATAATACCCATTTTTTCATGTAAGCCAACTCCCTGTTTTTTATATCTATGTGGGTTGAAATTCCACAAGTCATACTATATCACAGTTAGGTGAAGAAAAAAACAATTTCCCGAAAATCTCAGAAATTGGGCGTTTGATTCAGCCAACATGCCCGCCCGCTTCATATGCTATAGCGAAACCGAAAAGGAGGTCATCAATATGGGAGGATTTGGCTATGGCGGAGGCTTTGCGCTTATCGTAGTTTTGTTTATCTTGTTGATCATTGTTGGGGCTGCGTTTGTTTGGTAAAAAAGCCTTAAAAAATGGGCGTATACCTTTAGCATAAAATAATTGATTGAATAGGATAAATGGTGAACAAGATTTAGGAGGTGCATAGAAGTGAGCGGAGGCGCTGGATACGGTGCAGGATTTGCATTGATCGTAGTATTGTTCATTTTGTTAATCATCGTCGGAGCAGCCTGGTGGTAAAATCCACAATAGAAAAGAGCGGGATATACCGCTCTTTTTCATTGAGTAAGAAGTATAAAATTTTACCGAATTTTCTCTTCGAACAAAGGTTACGTAATGTCCAGCTCCAGGCGCCATCGGCGCAAGGATCAAGCCGAATTGCTGTGGTGGCTGAAAA
>NZ_VEKZ01000050.1:17558-30496 GCF_007681465.1 Siminovitchia fortis | reverse complement strand
CGCTGGAGCTAGACAACAAAAGGCTTTGTTCAAAATTTTAAAGCTAAAAAATCTTATACTTTCATAGCACACTTCGGGTTAGTTTTGTTAAATGACTGTTTAAACATAGGTGAAAGAAGGAGCGATACAATCGATATGGGTAAATATTTTGGAACAGACGGGGTAAGAGGAGTGGCCAACGCGGAGCTTACTCCGGAGCTGGCGTTCAAATTGGGCCGTTTCGGCGGTTATGTTTTAACAAACAGCGCAGAGCATCCTAAGGTTCTGATTGGACGGGATACCCGGATTTCCGGGCATATGCTGGAAGGGGCGCTTGTGGCAGGCCTTCTTTCCATAGGAGCGGAAGTCATGCGCCTCGGCGTCATTTCAACACCAGGAGTGGCCTATTTGACGAAAGCTCTCGGGGCCCAGGCTGGAGTGATGATTTCAGCATCCCACAATCCTGTTCCTGATAACGGCATTAAATTTTTCGGGCCGGACGGTTTTAAGCTTTCGGATGAAGAAGAAGCCAAAATCGAGGAACTGCTTGATTTGAATGAAGATCAACTTCCACGGCCTACAGGAGCGAATCTTGGAATCGTGAACGACTATTTTGAAGGCGGCCAGAAATATTTACAATTCCTTAAACAGACAGTCGATGAGGAATTTACCGATATTCACGTGGCTCTTGATTGCGCAAACGGTGCAACATCCGCTCTTGCAACCCACTTGTTTGCTGACCTTGATGCCGATACATCCACAATGGGTGCGTCCCCGAACGGGCTGAATATTAATGATGGAGTGGGCTCCACTCATCCGGAAAGCCTGGCTGCTTTTGTTAAAGAAAAGCAGGCGGATATCGGCTTGGCGTTTGATGGAGACGGCGACCGTCTTATCGCCATCGATGAAAACGGGAAGATAGTGGACGGCGACCAAATCATGTACATATGTGCAAAACACATGAAAGAAGAAGGACGCCTGAAACAGGATACAGTCGTTTCCACTGTTATGAGCAATTTGGGCTTCTATAAGGCATTGGAAGCCAACGGAATGCACAGTGTGCCGACAGCTGTGGGCGACCGCTATGTCGTGGAAGAGATGAAGAAAAATGATTATAATCTGGGCGGAGAACAGTCCGGGCATATTATTTTCCTGGACTACAACACGACAGGCGACGGCCTTTTGACAGGCCTGCAGCTTGTAAACATTATGAGGATGACGGATAAGCCGCTCTCTGAATTGGCTAAAGAAATGAAGAAATACCCTCAGAAGCTTGTCAATGTCAAGGTGAAGGACAAACATCACGTCACGGACCATGAAAAAGTGAAAGCTGTCATAGAGGAAGTTGAAGCGGAAATGAACGGAAACGGCAGAATCCTTGTCCGGCCTTCCGGAACAGAACCGCTCGTCCGCGTGATGGCAGAGGCACCGACGGAGGAAGCGTGTGAGGAATATGTACAGCGTATTGCTGAAGTGGTAAAAGAGGAAATGGGATTGGAAGACTAATGATGACTGGATGCATGAAACAGCGGCAGCTGCTCCATGCATCTTTTTATGTATAGTACCTTGTAATAAACAATACCTTGTGTTAATCTTTTATTGGGAGTGGCGGAACTTTTTTGTTCCGGTATTATACATTGATTAGTAGTATATATTGTATGCATGAGGTGATCAACAGTGAATGTACAGTTTAAAAAGGGTGTTTTAGAGCTTTGTGTTCTTGCTTTATTACATACAAAAGACCGCTATGGATACGAGCTTGTACAGAAAATCTCCAATCAGATTGCCATATCCGAAGGGTCAGTGTATCCGCTTTTGAGACGTTTGGCAAAGGACGGATTTTTTACAACTTACCTGAAGGAGTCGACAGAAGGTCCTTCCCGAAAATATTACAAGTTGACCGAAAAAGGCAGGGACCATTTGTATGACTTAATTGACGAATGGAAGCAATTTTCGAGCGGCGTCAATCAATTGATCAAAGAAGGTGTAGGGGAATGACAAAATATCAGTTTATGCGGATTTTGGAATCATCTTTAAAAAGACTTCCTTCAGAGGAACGAGAGGATATTTTACAGGATTTCGAAGAGCATTTTTCCATTGGCAAGGAAGAAGGAAAAGCGGAGGAGGAGATTGCGGCATCGCTCGGTTCTCCGCAGCAAATTGCCAAGGAGCTGCTTGCAGATTATCACCTTGAAAAGGTGGAGGCCACCGCAACGACAGGAAACGTTTTTCGTGCCGTATGGGCTGTGATTGGCCTGAGCTTTTTCAATCTGGTCATTGTACTTGGGCCTTTCATAGCTGTTTTGGGAATCCTTGTTTCAGGCTGGGCATCAGGCATCGCATTTATTGTTTCGCCCCTGCTGTTTATTGCTAACGCGGTTATTTTTCCAGACGCTTTTGAATGGTTTGATCTGTTTTTCTCTTTACTGCTTTCGGGCATAGGGCTGTTTATTGGGATTGGGATGTATTTTGCAACCCGTGCCATCATCAACGGTTTCGTCCGTTATTTGAAATTCAACACGAGACTTGTAAAAGGGGGCTTGAAACATGAACGTGCTTAAAAAAATTTCCGTCATTGCTTTGGCACTTTTGATTGTAGGCATTGCCGGAAGTGTGCTGACTTTTAAATCCAAAATGACAACTGCGGACGTTTCGGAGGCCAAAACGATTCATGACAGCCACTTTACCAAGATTGACGTCAAGACGACCAATTCAAGAATCGAAATCATTCCAACAAAGGATTCCACTGTAACAGCAGAGTTGTCGGGAAAAAGGGGAAAAGGAAAGAAATTCAAATTTGACGCCGATGTGAAAGGCGACACACTATATGTAAAACTGAAAGAAAGGCAAATGTTATTCACTTTTGATATTACGCCACCCCTGGCTTTAAAGGTATATATACCTGAAAAGGAGTATGACTCCATCAGGTTAAAAAGCGATAACGGCAGGATCAGCACTGAAAAAATAAGAGCAAAAGAGTTTGCTGCCGACACAGATAATGGAAGGGTAAAACTGAAGGATATACAAGGTTCGAATGTTACGGCCGTATCGAACAATGGCCGGATTGAAGCGAAAAGTGTAAAGGCATCTTCATTTACCGCAAGGTCGGATAACGGCAAAATTATCCTTGAAGATGTTGAAGGGAAGATATCAGGAATAACGAACAATGGCCATATCTCTTTTGTAACGGATAATCTGGACCGGTCGATTGAGTTGGAGACGGATAACGGGGGAATTGAAATCCAAGCGGCAAAAGAACCTAAGAATGCCTCTTTTGATGTAAGGGTGGATAATGGCAAAGTGGACATTTTTGGGCAGACCTTTAGAGGAGATGCCTCCATAGGCAAGGGTGAAAATAAAATCAAACTGATAACGAACAATGGAAGTGTGAAAGTGACAAAATAAAATTGTACCGCTGTTCCTCGGATCAGCGGTACAATTTTATTATTTTTTCTTCATTTTCTCCTGGGCCATCTTAATCATTTCTTTGACCATATTGCCTCCGATCGGCCCGCCGACTTTGCCGGCCTGCTCGGAAGTCAATTGGCCGTTGTATCCTTCTTTCAGGGGAATTCCCTGTTCTTTTGCAACTTCATATTTCACATTGTCAGGCTTTGCCGGGTTGACCGAGTATCCTTTTTCTTTCATCACCCGGGCTTTTAATTGGTCCAATTCAGCCCTGGCTTCAGGAACCAATATTTTATTATTTCTGGCCATTTTGGGAAACCTCCTTTTAAGGTAGTGTTTCCCTATTGGTTATGGCTATGCCTCAACAGGATTTTTAAAAAATTTGATAAAAGCGGTGGCTACGATAAGCAAAATGCCAGTGAATAAAAAACCTCCATTCGCGGAAAGCTCCAATAAGCCTGTGATCCCCGATCCAGCCACAACCCCGATGGAGAAGAAGGCATAGAAATAACCATATGCTTTCCCTCGGTTTTCATCTGTTGTCGACTCAATGAGCAATGAGTTGATTGAAGGAAAAAGAAAGGCGAATCCCGTGCCGTAAAGGGCCATCAATACAAACAGAAGGGACAGGCTCATGGAAAAGCTGATGCAAATCATGCTGACTGCCATTGTAAGCATGCCAAAAACCAACGTGTTCAATGGCTTGACGCGGTCAAACAAGCGGTTGGTTGGCAAAACAAAAATCAAAACTGCCACAACGCCGAATGTGCTTAACAGCATTCCGCCCGTCTGCGTATCATTTCCAAGTGCTTCCACTTTCAATGGGAGCATATAGGCAAGCACCCCTTGGGAAAACATAAGGAAAAAAGCTCCTGAGAATGCCTTGACAATCGGGCGGTTCCGGAATAATTGGCGCACAGGGCGCTTTGCTTCTTTCCGGGCTGCAGGACGGGCGTCAATCGTTTTTTTCCTCAAGATAAAAAAAGCGAGAACCCCCAAAATAAGCATGGCAAATCCCGTTGCCTGCAAGACTGTCACTTCGTTCGTTCTGCTGGCCAGAATGCCGGAAAAAGCCGGGCCCATAATGGCGGCCATGCCTATAAATGCTCCGGAAAGGGCGACGCCCCTGCCTTTTTCATTCTTGGCAGCCGTGTTTGCTATAAATGTGAATGCCGCCGGCACAATCAGGCCGGCATGCAAGCCATGAATAAAGCGCACAAACAGCAATAACAGCGGATCAAAAGCAAGCTGATACAAAAACAGGGATACGCTTGTCAATAGCAAACCTGCAAGGAGAATCAGGAAAGGTCCCTTTTTATCCGTCAAAAAACCCGAAGCAATATTTCCTATCATGTTTGAAAATGAAAACATCCCGACAGCGAGGCCGGTCACAAATGGTGTAGCTCCAAGCGAACCCGCCAGCGGTGTCATGATGGGCAATTGTGAAAATAAGTCAAAGAAGGAAAAAAAGATAATGATATATACAAAAATACGCATTAAATATAAACACCTCAATATGATAATCAAATTCTATTCTCTCGTGTTCCCAATAATTAGGCAAGAGGTTAGGCTTTTCGAATCCATACTTAATGATAGTAACTGAATTCCTATATGGAGGAAACATGATCGTCTCAATATTTTCGACACCAATAAACAATAAGTCTTACATTTCAATCAACAGCATTTTTAAAAATGACTCTATTATTTACAGATAATATTGTGTATTATTAATAGATATAAGATTTTACTAAAGTAGGAGGAAGAAAGATGTCTTTAAAAAGAACATTCTCATTTGTCGCACTTTTCAGCACCTTGCTGCTTGCGGCATGTGGGGGAGGGGACTCTGCGAGTAAGGGGTCTGAAAATAATGATAAATCTGGCGGCGAGACGGTAGAGGCCAAAGTCGGAGTTATTTCCTGGTTGACCGGTTCCGGCGCAAGTTACGGAGAGGCCATTACAAACGGGCTTAAGCTGGCTAACGAAGAACTTACAGATAAGGGAGAAGTGAAAATCGACCTTGTGATAGAAGACTCTGCAGGAGCCCAGGATCAAGCGTTGTCTGCTGCCCAGAAATTGATGAACAATGAAAATGTATCTGCGATCATAGGGCCGACACTAAGTACTGAGATGAACGTCGTAGGACCTGAAGCTGATATGAACGGTATTCCAATCTTGGGAACATCGACAACAGCAGACGGAATTCCGCAGATCGGGGAGTATGTATTCCGCGACTCTATTCCAGAGGCGGTGGCCATTCCGGCTTCTGTTAAAAAAGCTGTTGATGAATATGGTGCGAAAAAAGTTGCTCTTATTTATGGAAATGATGATGTATTCACGAAGTCCGGCTATGACACCATGAAGAAAACGGTAGAAGACATGGGGCTTGAAGTGGTAACGACTGAAACCTTCCAAATTGGGCAGTCCGATTATAAAGCGCAATTGACCAAAATTAAAAACCTGAAACCTGACTTGGTTCTTGCATCCGCTCTTTACAATGAAGGAGCTGTCATTTTGGACCAGGCCAGAAAAATGGGCATTGATGTACCATTCGTAGGCGGAAATGGATTCAACTCACCGGAGATCATCAATATTGCCGGGGATGCGGCCAACGGCCTCATCGTTGCTACACCATGGTTTGCCGGAAAAGAGAATGAAAAAGTACAGAACTTTGTCAAAAAATACAATGAAGAATATGGAAAAGACCCTGACCAATTTGCTGCGCAAGCTTATGACGGACTTTACTTGATGGCTGAAGCAATCAAAACAGCAGGCTCGGACGATCCGGATGCCATCCGTGATGGTTTGGCGGGAATCAAGGACTTTGAAGGTGTCCTTGGAACAATGTCCTTTGATGAAGACGGAGACATTGTCATGGAGCCTACAGTATTGATTATTGAAGACGGGAAGTTTAAAGAGTTTAAGTAAGACTTAAAATCAAGCCTCCGTTCCTGAACGGGGGCTTGTATGCCGAAAAACAAAAGTAGATTTGAAACGGGAGGAAAAATAATTTGTTACTTGAACAGATAATCAACGGTCTGACTCTCGGAAGCATATATGCGATCGTTGCTCTCGGCTATACTCTCGTGTTTGGTGTGCTGAATATCATTAACATGGGCCACGGAGAAATTTTCATGTTCGGTGCCTTTATGGGAGTATTGGTTACAAGTGTACTGGGCATGCCCCTTTATGTTGCTTTTCTCGCAGCCATCATTGTGACGGCAGTGCTTGGTTATTTAATGGAGCGCCTGGCACTTCGCCCGCTGCGGGGAAAAAAAGGAGTATCCCACTTGGCGCCGCTGATCAGTACAATTGGTGTATCCATATTTTTGGAAAACCTTGCACACCATTTATTTGGAGCCGGAAATAAGCCTTTCAGAACGCCGCTTTCCGAAATGAGCATTCAGATAGGATCGGTTTCTGTATACTATGTGCAAATTGTCATATTCGCCATCGCCATTATTTTGATGGTGGGGCTGTCATTCTGGCTTTCAAAGACAAAAGCAGGCAAGGCATTGAGAGCAAGTGCCGAAAATTTGGAGATTGCAAGCTTGCTTGGAGTGGATACGAAAAAAATGATCACACTCACTGTTGTCATCGCTTCGGCAATGGGTGGAATTGCCGGCGTGCTCGTGGGACTGGCATTCAACTCTGTTGCACCCCAAATGGGTTTATCCATTGGATTAAAAGGATTGGCCATTATTATTCTCGGTGGAATGGGAAGCGTCAATGGAGCCATGGCCGGCGGTCTGATTCTCGGTCTTTCGGAAACAATGGTTGTTGCTTTCGGGGATTCAGGATACAGGGATGCGATCGCATTTGTTGCCATTATTGTTATTTTAATCGTACGGCCGCAAGGAATCTTTGGCAAGGCCGCTTCGGGAGATGGGCGGTGAGGACATGTTAGAATTCATTAATCCATATTACTTACAAGTTGGGTCTTTCGTATTAATTAATATTTTACTGGGTGTCAGCATGTACGTGACTCTTTCAACCGGACAGCTTTCACTTGGACATGCAGGTTTTATGAGTATTGGAGCCTACACGACGACGATATTGACATTGAACTATGATATGCCGATGATTGTCGGGATTGTTGCAGGAGCAGTCCTAGCGTGCATCGTTGGGGTGATTGTGGGATTCCCGGCATTACGCCTAGAGGGAGTATACCTGGCGATTGCCACACTTGGTTTCGGCGAAGTCATCCGTGTGCTGCTGATTAACTGGGAATCCCTTACAAAGGGAGCAGTCGGTATTTCTGGGATCCCGCATTTGGGACGGGAAGTTCTTGCTTTCAGCAAAGGCATTGGTTTTACACCTGACATGCTGGGACTTAGAAACAACCAATTTATCAGTCTTGCAGTCTTTCTCATTTTATTAATCATCGTTGTGGCAGTTATCGCCTTTTTCATCCGACAGGAACATTCCAGGATCGGCCGTGCCTACGCATCGATCAAGATGGACGAAAGAGCGGCTGAAGCGATGGGAGTCAACATTACGTACTATAAAATCCTTGCGTTCGGGCAGGGCGCCATGATTGCAGGTTTTGCAGGGGCGCTCTATGCACACGTGACCGCTTATATAAGCCCGTCCGACTTTGCTTACCACCGTGCGGTTGAAATATTGATCTTTGCTGTATTTGGCGGAAGCGAGGTCATTTGGGGACCCATTTTCGGTTCGATATTCTTAACAGCCATGCCGGAAGTGCTCAGATTCATCAGCGACTACCGTTTCATGGTATACGGTGCGCTTCTGATTGTTATGATGGCATACCGTCCGCAGGGCCTTATCGATGTAAAAGTGGTCAATTGGTTTAAAAAGCGGGGACGAGGGCAAAGGAGGAAAGCTTCATGATACTTGCGGTCGATCAAATCAGTAAAAACTTCGGCGGTATCCAGGCATTGACAGATGTATCGTTTTCCATCGAAAAAGGCGAAGTGTTGGGCTTGATCGGGCCAAACGGTGCCGGGAAAACGACCATGTTCAACATGATTACCGCGATGTATCCTCCTTCCAGCGGCCAAATCTCTTTTCATGGGGATCAATTGACGAATTTGAAACCCCATCAAATTACGAAAAAAGGAATCTGCCGGACATTCCAAAACATCCGTCTGTTTCCTGAAATGACCGCGCTGGAAAATGTGATGGTGGGCAATCATTGCCGTTTGGATTCGGGCGTTTTTAGAAGTGTCTTCCGGACCGGATTCCAGAAAAAAGAAGAGACGGCCTTAAGGGAAAAGGCGAGGCAATTATTGGAGACGGTCAATTTAGCCGGGCATGTGGATACATTGGCGGAAAACCTTGCATACGGTCAGCAGCGGCGCCTTGAAATTGCCCGCGCGCTGGCAAGCGATCCATCGCTCCTGCTCCTTGATGAGCCGGCTGCGGGAATGAATGAAAGAGAAACGAACGAGCTGTTTGAGCTGATTCAAAAAATCAAAAAGCTCGACATTACGATTTTATTGATTGAACACGACATGCCGCTCGTCATGCGGGCGTGCGACCGGATCGTCGTATTGAACTTCGGAAAGAAAATTGCAGAAGGATTGCCTAAAGAAATCCAGAATAACCAGGAAGTAATTGAGGCATACCTCGGGAAAGAGGAGGATGACCTTGCTTAAAGTAACGGGCGTCAGTACTTTTTACGATAATATTCAAGCACTTAAAGAAATTAATCTTGAAGTGGAACAGGGAAGTATTGTCACGATATTGGGGGCAAACGGAGCCGGAAAAACAACGACGATGAAAACGATCGCCGGTTTGCTTAAAGCCCGCACCGGTAAGATCGAGTTTTTAGGGGAAGATGTCACGAAACTTCGTCCCGATCAGCTTTTGCGAAGGGGATTGGCTCTTGTGCCCGAAGGACGCGGCATTTTGTCGAACATGACCGTTCTTGAGAACCTTGAAATGGGTGCCTACCACCGGAAAGATTCGGGGGTGGCGGCCGATCTGGAAATGGTGATGGAGCGTTTTCCTATTTTACGTGAAAGAAAGGCTCAGCTTGGCGGCACGATGTCCGGAGGCCAGCAGCAGATGCTTGCGATTGCACGGGCCATCATGTCGAAGCCGAAACTGCTTCTTCTTGATGAGCCGTCCATGGGCCTGGCGCCGCTCATCGTTGCGGAGATTTTTAAAATTATCAAGGAAATCAGCGAATCCGGCACAACTGTTCTGCTCGTTGAGCAAAATGCCAGCCAGGCTTTGCGCATAGCGGATTATGGCTATGTGTTGGAGTCCGGGCGTGTCGTTACTAACGGGCCTGCACAGGAACTGCTCAGCGACGAGCGGATCAAAGCTGCCTATTTGGGGTATTGATGCGGGAGAAAAACAAGATCATAAAGTCGGATTGAGTTAAGCCCCGGGGGAATTTTTCCGGGGCTATTCCGTTGGATAGTTGCCGGGTAAAGTGATAATCTTTTAAAAAGGACCATTTTGGGGCCTGTCCCCCATTGCTTTAACGCGTTACCTTGTTGGGGGACAGGCCCCCGAAGAATGGAGGGAAGAGGATGAAGGTTTCATTATTCATTACATGTTTGGCTGATGTTTTTTACCCGGAAGTCGGGATGGACGTTGTTGAAGTCCTGGAAAGGGCAGGCTGTGAAGTGGACTTTCCGGAAACGCAGACGTGCTGCGGCCAGCCTGCCTACAGCACCGGATACCTGGAGGACGCCAAAGAGGCAATGAAGCAGATGATGACGGCATTTGCCGATTCGGAATACGTCATAACGCCATCCGGATCCTGCGCTTATATGTTCAAGGAATATCCTGAACTTTTCAAGGGCGATCCGGAGTGGGAGAGCAAAGCAAAGATTTTAGCGGATAAAACATACGAATTCAGCCAGTTTCTTGTAGATGTTTTAAAAATGGAGGATGTAGGAGCAGCCTTTGAGGGACGTGCGACCTATCATAAATCGTGCCACATGACCCGCCTGCTCGGTGTGAAAGATGCTCCCATGACACTTTTGAAAAATGTGGAGGGGCTTGAACTTGAGCCATTGCCGCGGAGCCAGGACTGCTGCGGGTTCGGCGGAACTTTTTCGGTGAAAATGGGCGATATTTCATCGGCGATGGTGGATGAAAAAGTGGAGCATATCAAGGAAACGGGTGCAGACGTGCTCATTGGCGGAGACTGCGGATGCCTCATGAACATCGGAGGAAGGATCAAGCGGGAAGGACTGCCTATCAAAGTGATGCATCTGGCTGAAGTTTTAAATAAAACAAAAGCGTAGGCGCTTGGCGTAAGATAAAGGGCGTTGAACTAGAAAGGGGAGAGGCAAATGGGAATTAAAATCGGCAATGCTGCATTTGATGTGCGTGCGGACGAAGCGCTGCAGGATCCCGATGTACAGAGGGCAGTACCCCCTGCACAGGAACGTCTTCAATCAGTTCGATTAAAGGCGGTCGATGAGCTGGGCGACTGGGAACGCTGGCGCGATTTAGGCGAAAAAATCCGTTCGCATACGATAGAACATCTTGACTACTATTTGACGGAGTTAAGCGAAAATGTGGCGAAGCGGGGCGGGCATGTGTTTTTTGCTGAAACAGCAGAAGAAGCCAACGATTACATCGAACAGGTTGTCCGTCAGAAGCAGGCAAAGAAAGTGGTCAAATCAAAATCAATGGTCACAGAAGAAATCGGTTTGAATCCGGTGTTGGAAAAAGCCGGCTGTGAAGTCGTTGAAACGGACCTTGGCGAATATATCATCCAATTGGATCACGACCACCCATCCCATTTTATCGGACCAGCCCTTCATAAAACGAAAGAGCAGGTTCGGGATATTTTTACAGAAAAAAGAGGGTACGCCGGAACCGAAAAGCCGGAAGAACTGACACAGTTCGCGCGCGAACAGCTTCGGAAGGAATTTTTATCAGCAGATGTCGGCATAACCGGGTGCAACTTTGCGATCGCCAATTCGGGAACGGTCGGCATCGTGACGAACGAGGGGAATGCGCGGCTTTCGACAACGGTGCCGAAAACGCAAATCACCGTTATGGGAATGGAGCGGCTCGTCCCGACGTGGGAAGACTTCGAAGTGATGGTTTCCTTGCTATGTCGGAGTGCAGTCGGGCAGAAACTTTCAACATATGTAACGTGCTTAAGCGGGCCGAAAATGGAAGGAGAGGCTGACGGACCAGAGGAATTTCATTTGGTGATCGTCGATAACGGCAGATCGGGAATCCTTGGGACGGAATTCCAATCAGCGTTGCACTGCATTCGCTGTGCGGCTTGCGTCAATGTTTGCCCGGTATACCGCCACATCGGCGGACATGCATACGGTTCGATTTACCAGGGGCCGATCGGAGCTGTTTTGACCCCGCTTTTGGGCGGCTACGAGGAATATAAAGAGCTTCCTTATGCCTCCTCATTATGCGCGGCCTGCACGGAAGTATGCCCTGTGCGCATCCCGCTTCACGAATTGCTCTATAAACACCGTCAGCGGATCGTTCAGGATGAGGGCCTCGCCCCTGCCGGAGAAAAAATGGCGATGAAAACGTTCCGGACAGTCACATCATCCAGCCGGCTTTATAGGATAAGTACAAAATCCGCCACAGTTGCACGCGGAGTGATTGCGGGCATGTCCAAGGGCGGGCCGAAGCCGATCCGGGGCTGGACTGGGTCGCGCAACCTGCCTTCCGTCGGGAAAAAGAGATTCCGGGACTTGTATAGGGAACGGAGAAAGGGGGCGGGCGAATGAGTGTGCAAGACGTCAATGCGGCCGGGCCCAAGGGCCAAATCGCCAATCGGGAGCCGTTCCTTGATCGACTGGCTAAAAGTTTTGGACGGGAACGTGTGGTGGAAAAACCTGTCCGGCCTGATTGGGGGCTTAAGCCTCAATGGGAAGTTTTTTCGGGCTTGACCAGTGATGAACTTGTTGAAGTGTTGAAGAATCAGTGCCTGCTCGTTCACACGGAAGTCATTGAAACGGAGAGGGCGGAGCTTGGAGCCGCTTTAAAAGAAGCGCTGGACCGGAATGAGTGCAAGTCGGTTGTTACGTGGAAGGATCCAAGATTTTCAGAGTTTGGATTGAACGGGGTGTTAGGGCAGTATGAGCTGTGTGAGTGGAATTCTGAAGATCGGGCCGGGAGCATTGCTGCGGCCGAGCGGGCCGATGTCGGCATCACCTTCAGCGATATTACACTTGCAGAATCCGCGACAGTAGTCCTTTTTTCAGATGAAGGGAAAGGCCGCTCCGTGAGCCTGCTTCCGAAAAACTACATCGCCGTCATTCCGAAAAGCACCATCGTTCCAAGGATCACCCAGGCTGCTGCCGAAATCGACAGGCGGATCGCGGCCGGGGAAACCGTTGCCTCCTGCGTCAACTTCATTTCCGGGCCGAGCAACTCCGCCGACATTGAGATGAGCCTTGTTGTTGGCGTGCACGGTCCTGTCCATGCCACCTATATCATTGTGGACGATGCATAGATTGCGGGAGTTGGAGCGCGCCGAGCCCTTGCAGGGCGAGGGCGCGCTCCAACTCTCTTATAAAGTCTCCAACTCTCTTATAAAGTCTCCAACTCTCTTATAAAGTCTCCAACTCTCTTATAAAGTCTCC
>NZ_VEKZ01000050.1:0-17463 GCF_007681465.1 Siminovitchia fortis | reverse complement strand
TCTCCAACTCTCTTATAAAGTCTAATTATAGAAGGCCATCAGCTCTCTTATTATCTTTTTTATGAAAGTTTATAGTATATTTTCGATAGCGACAAGAACCGATGCTGTTTAAATCCATGGAACATAAAATTCTAGAAGCAGTATTCATATCAACTCTCAAAAATTCCCGGCAGTCTTTATTTGTCATTTCCCGTCCCATAATCAGGAACCACTCCCTAACTCCACGTTCATGTGCCTTATGATCGAGGCTTCCGCATGATCTGCAGCGCCAGCTTCTCTTAATTTTCACCATGCCAATCGCATCGCAATGGGAGCAGATAACTCCTGTTTGAATGTCTCTTGGTGGAATGTTGTAAATGTCGCACACTGGTCTTGGAATGTAGTTGATATGGCTATTCAAAAGCTTCGCAGTCAACCATCTGAAAGTCTTGCTATCTAGTATAGCCTGCTTGCGAGGGAGAGCATGAATGAAGGGAGGAACATAATTAGGGAATAGCACTTGGGTCTTTGCCGGAGCTTTATCAATGATCTGCTTTGGGTACGCTAGCACAACAATTCGATAGACAGGAATCTGAATTCCATGACCTTTAAGCCAGAGTTCAAGTAGATCGCCATTGCGTTCCACCTGCGCAGCAGGACTTTCAAACCCGTCCACCTCACCCGTCTCTCGTCTGCGGACCAATTGTGGAGGATCATCCTTAAATTCCAATCGTCCTCCAATATTTTTCACTTCAAAAACAACGGCGTAAAATCGAGTCAGAAACAAGGTGTCTATTTGAAATAGGGCAGAAGATACCAAGGAAAGATCATGGAAAACTCTGTGTTCAAATGGAAATGAATGTTTGCGAAGTGTTTCGGCCAGCTTGATTTCACCGGAAATGCCGGCTTCGAGGGAAGATGCTTTTGCAGTTAAAATGGGGATTGCCTCATGTCTCGGGTGCAGCCGCTTGATGGAAGCCTGGATACCCCCCAAAGAAAGCGACTCGTCTCTTTTTTTTATTACGATATTTACCACCTCCTAAATTACCAATATATTAGCACAAATTGTTAGCGCTTTCTATTAGTAGGAGACAGCTTTTGCAAAAAACAGAAACAAGCTTCACCCCCGCATCCAGTCCAGATCCTCCCAAACAGGCCCCTCCCACCGGAACCTCCCCAAATCAATGCGTCCGCGGGCATCTATATCGACACCTTCCTGTTCAAGCAAATCCCGTTGCCTTTCCGCCTTGAAATGAACAATTTCTCCCTTCGCATTGACGACCCGGTGCCATGGCAAGTTATATTTGGAACTCATGGAATGCAGGATTCTTCCGACCTGCCTGGCGGCCCTGTGATTCCCGGCAATTGCTGCGATCTGCCCGTAAGATGCAACTCGCCCGGAAGGGATTTGCAATATAGTCTCTATCACTTTTTCAGTAAAATGATTCATCTTAAGCACCTCCTTAATGAAAAAAACGTCCTGTCACTTCGAATAGCATGTCCGACGGCAGGCTATCTCGGTCAAATCTCCATTTCCCAGGGATAGCCAAATCGAATCTCCACCACTCAGTATATCAAAGTTTCTCTGGTATAATGATTGCAGAAATCACACGACTGGAGTTGATCCTATGTTAAAAAATATAAACGCTTTTCAGGAGTTCAATGAAAGCCGCTTTGTCAGGACGAATCTTTTTCAAGAGGGGACGACCACCGCATTTATGCTAAATCTTTTGCCGGGCCAATCGGTTCCCCCGCACCCGCATCCCAATGCACATGTGTATTTGTACGTGGTTGAAGGGGAAGGCAGCTTTATCATTGATGAAGAAGAACTCTCTGTTTCTGAAAAAGATGTTGTGCATTGTGCGGACCGGCAAATGCTGGCGATTGAAAATACAGGAGTCGAGCCTCTTTCTATCTTCGTTGTGCTGGCAAAGTCCTAGTTAATCAATCATTTGATTGAAAAAAAGGATTTTTTTCAGTTTGTAAAAATTCCCTGTATATCAACAGGTTTTTCTGATTAATCAAACGTTTGAATAGCTCGAGCCTCCCTCACGAAACTTTTTCCATGCAGCATCCGTAATGAAAGTGAAGGGGGATGGTCGAATGAAAAAGCTGGGCCTTATCAGTACATTTAATTTGGGGCCTGGCCCCCGCCGAGTTAATGCGTTAAAGCGTAAGAGGAGCAATTCTAATGAATAGGAACATGATTGGCCGGAAGTTGATCACTACCGTGTTTGTGACCGCCATGGTCTCGCTTGCCATGGGGTGGTTTTTTACTTTTCATGACAGTGGGGCTTCATATCATATGGGCGATGATCTAATAGGCTGGTCCTTTGTTTACGCGATGTATATAGGGGCTATTATTCTTGTTTACGGAAACATCGTGTCCATTGGTCTGGAGCTTGCCCAGAAAAAGTGGTTTTCAAGGAACCAGTGGCTGTATGCCGTGCTGCATGGGGTATTTGGGCTCGCCAATGGATTGTTTTTCTTAAATGGCCCGCTGGCAGTCATCGGTGCAGTTGCTGCTTTATTCTATGCATTTGTGGACCGCTGGATATTATATCAGTCTGCAAAGCAAAAAAACGTGGACTATATTGTTTTAATTCCGATATTGATTTACATGCTTGCATGGGGAGTATTTGAATATATCTCACCTGAGGAACCGCCTTTTACGAAGGAAGATGCTGTGGAATTTGCCACTTCCGGGGAAGGGACCATCACTGATGTTTTTCCTGAAAAGATAGGAAAGTGCCATGGGGTCATTGAAGAATATGAAGTAACAAGAGAAACCGCGGCAAAGAAAACCGGAAAAGAGAAATATATAGTGACTTTTACCGAAACATGGAAAAAAAAGGATGGGAAAACAGGCTCGTGGTCGATGGCATACGAGGTAGAGAGAGATTCCATGTCCGCTCTTTACGAATCTGGTGAGATTCCCGTCTATTACGGCAGTTCTCAGAACGATGCTCCTAATCAAACGTTTGATTGAAAATCAAGGGTATTGGAGTGACAGCCCAATAGAAGCTGATATATTAAGGGAATTTTACATTAATCAAACGTTTGATTAATAGGAAGATGCCCAGTTAAAATTTCAGGGTATAAACTAATCAAACATTTGGCCAATATTCCGCTGGTAAACTTCTTTCAATCAAAATAGATGGACACTGCTTCACAAAGTGCCCCGTCTTTCGTACAAATGCTGCCAATATGATTAGAGAATAACCGATGATCCGAATGGAAAATCATCGGTTTTCTTATTGTCCAGCTCCGGCGCCTAGCCCCGTAAGGATTAAACCAATTCTCTATGGTGGCTGAAAGGCTGCCTCCTCGCGAATTGCCTTATGCTTGTCGGGGCTAGATAAGGCGCCTTCCACTTTTCTTATTGCTATTTTTAAAAAAACAACATATACTACATTACAACAGTAATGCACCCATCCAGAGAGGAGGATGTGTATGTTGATCGATCCGAATGATACGAAGCCGATTTATCTTCAGATTTCGGAATCGCTGGAGAATGAGATTATGGCTGGCCGTTTTAAAGTGAACGACAAAGTGTATTCCCAATATCAGCTGGCAGATATGTTCAATATTAATCCGGCAACTGCCGCAAAGGGGCTGAATGTATTGGCTGACGAAGGTATTTTATATAAAAAGCGGGGGCTCGGCATGTTTGTTGCAGGGGGAGCAAAAGAAAAGGTTGTAAGCAAACGGAGAAATGAAACGTTAAAACGATTGATTCAGGAGCTTGTGATTGAAGCTGAAAGGTTGAATGTTTCGGAGAGTGACCTGATTGACATGCTTAAAGAAGTAGGCAGGGGGAGGGACAAAAAGTGAATATCATCGAATGTAAGGATCTTACGAAAATGTATGGGCGCCAGCAGGTGCTGGATCAACTGTCATTGACAATCAACGAAAATAAAATGACCGGGCTTGTCGGCAGAAACGGGGCTGGCAAAACTACGCTGTTAAAATTGATTTCGGGATTTATTCACCCCACTTCAGGGGATGTCAAAGTATTTTCCGAGAACCCCTTTAACAGTCTGCGAGTTTCAGCCAATAGTATTTTCATAGATGACCAAATGAGTCTTCCACCTGCTCTTACTCTGAAGGAAACCCTGGAAGAGGCAGGGCGCTTTTATGAAAAATGGGATGAGGAACTTGCCGATGGTCTGTTTGACTATTTTTCTTTCAACCCCAATGCCCATTATGGCAATTTATCAAAAGGGATGAAAAGCACTTTCAATATGATTTTGGGGCTGGCATCGCGCTGTGCTTTGACGATTTTCGATGAGCCCACGACAGGAATGGATACTGCAGTCCGCAAAGATTTTTACCGGGCTTTGCTAAAGGATTATCTTGCCCATCCGCGGACCATCATCGTGTCCAGCCACCATTTGAGCGAGATAGAAGATGTCTTGGAAGATGTCCTTCTGATCAATGACGGAAAGGTTCGGCTTCATTTGCCTGTTTCCGATTTGAAGGAGTGGGCTGTCGGCCTTACGGGGAAAATTTCCTCCATCTCGGCTTGGACCGAAAATAAAGAAGTCATTCACGAAAAGGAAGCCGGGCCGGGCCGGACTTTTACAGCAGTAAAAAATGACTTCTCCGAAGAGGAGCTTCAAAAAATGAAGCTTGATGGAATCAAACTGTCTCCTGTTTCGGCAAGTGATGTGTGTGTATACTTGACGAGCAGGCATAAAGGGGGAATCGACGATGTCTTTAACCGAAATGAGCCTTTCTGATGTTGTAAAAAGACAATATGAATTCAAGCTGCGGGCTTTTTTGGGTGTATTCAGCTCGATGGCCGGGGTGCAGCTCATCAGCCTCCTTTTTTCGCTTGGGGGTGTGACTTCAGTCGGAACGGGTACAAGTTCGGGAATGTACATTAACATTTCATATTACTCTGCCGACATGGTTGTAGTTTTTACAATGATTTGGATATTCATGACCGGGATACTGATTACGACAAAAGCGGTCAGATACGACGATTTCACCTTTGTTTCCAACCGTCTGAGCAGTAATTTGGCGAATATATTATTTTTACTGACTGCCAGCGCCATCGGCGGGGCAGCAGCCGTGACGGCCGGTTTCCTGCTTAAGATTATCGCCTTCTTTTTTGGCGACATTCAATACGGCTTGGGAAACAGCTTTCTGGAAGCTCCGGCGGAATTTTTTATTGGTTTGGCGGCGGCCATTCTATACATGATTTTGTTTGCTTCTCTTGGTTATTTAACAGGGATGATCGTACAGGTGAATAAAATTTTCATCTTTTTGCTGCCGACTTTGATCACCGGCATTGTCGTTTATTTGGGCATCCGCAACGAAGAACTGGCAACAGCCATTTTTGATTTTATTTTTGCAGAGTCGTCCTTATTTTTATTTGCTGTTAAAACACTCCTCTTATCAACTCTATTTTTCACAGGATCTATCGTCCTGTCGAACCGAATGGAGGTCAGGAAATGATGGGTCTAACCAGTTTATTGATGCTTATAGGAATTGCAGGCCTCCTCATCTGGGGTATTAAAGGCATGCAGCAAAATACTGTAAAAAATAAGCGTGTTACCAAAATGCTGTTATTGGGATATGGAATTTTGCTCGCTGCTTCAATATTTGTCTTTGAAGCTTTGCCAGTCAATAAAAAGGAGCCTGACTTTAATGCTTCCTCTGACGACCAACTGGATAAAGAAATGAACCGCTTGGATGAAGCTATTTTTGATGGGCGGACGGATGACATTGATTCCAGTTTGATCTTGAATGAATGGAAGTGGCGATACAATGGAAAAGAGCTTTTCCTACAAGATCAGGATTGGTTTGACGGAACAGTGGTCGTTGAAAGAAAGGCCGATAATGACGGAATCATTGAGGGAACCTATTATGCAAGTTCGGTTATTGGAGGGGTTGACCTGACGGATGAATACCGATCCCGCCAGGTGGAGCTGGAAGATGATACATTGCATTTGAAGGGAAAGTGGGAAGAGAAAAAACTTAAATTTGCAGTGTTCGAAAAGGAATTTGTCATCACCCAGTTTACAGGGGAACGCAAAGGCGCACATGACTTCGGGGGCTTCCGGGAAATCAGCTATCTCTATTTGAAGGTGCCCAAAGACCTGAAGCTGACGCCGCAAAATGAAGATTTATATATACATTATGTCGGGGAAGATGATTGATAGGTGATTTGAATTTCCGAAGTTTGGCCAATATTTCCGGAATTCGGCTCGTATTTCTAAAGTCGGCCAGTAAATTCCAAAAAACGGATCGTATTTCGAAATTCCGGACAGTATCTCGCCGAAACCGGTTCATATTTACCCATTTAATTCCATATCTATATTCAAGCATAAGCGAAGGGGTTCAGTGGAGCTGAACCCCTTCCTATTGAGACGTCGTCATTTAGTTTTATCTGCAAAAATCGTCATTGCCTTGCTCATAAACTCGGCCAATCCTTCTCCAAATTGATCGATATTTTTCGTAAAGCGCTCATCGGCAACGTACATCTGTCCCAAGCCTTTAAACGCTTCAAGCGAGTAGCTCCCGAAGTTGTTGTTTAGAAGGTCATACCAATCCTTGATGGCGGATTGTGCCTCCTCAGAATCCGGCGCTCCTTGGCGAAGGCCAGCCAGCTTTCTATAAATGTCATTCATTTTTGCAGCCATTGCATCGCGCTCCTCCACCGACATATCCGCAAGCTTCGCATTGGAGCGATCGACCGCCTCATCTCCCCAGCGTTCGCGGGCTTCTTTTTCGTATGGGTTGTGGCTGAAATCAAAGCCTTGGAACTTCTCTTCATTCGTCATTTGAATCTCTCCTTCAGCGTGTTGAATCGTTTTTTCAACCAGCTCGATCATCTGATCAAGCCGGGAACGCTTTTCCAGCAGCATTTTTTTCTGCAGCAGCAATGCCTCCCGCCGATCGAATGACGGGCTGTTCAACACGTCTTTTATTTTCTTTAAAGGGAAGCCGAGCTCTCTGAAAAACAAGATTTGCTGCAGGGTTTCCAAATCTTCATCTGTATATTCGCGATACCCTGATTCTGCCTTTCGCCCAGGCGAGAGCAAGCCGATTTCATCGTAATGGTGCAGCGTCCGGACGCTGATCCCTGTCAGCTCTGCCACTTCTTTCACTTTCATTTGATCTTGCCTCCCTTTAATCACAATATAAAGTATCACGTTGCGTGAGGGTCAATGGGTTTTTCATCGATTTTTATAAAAAGGTCCCCAGGCCGCATGAAGCTGCTCGATCCCTTCAACAATCTGTTCCTCTGATAATCCGCCAAATCCCAGCAATATGAGGGGGTCTCCTTTTTCCTGTCCAGAAATCCAATTATCCGTCGTGCTGTATACCTTTACTCCCGACTTTTCCGCAATCTGAACCAGCTCGTCTGCACTGTTCCCGCTGTTCACTTGAATGACGATATGCAGCCCTGCGTTTTGCCCGGTGATTTCAACATTGTTATTCATGGCCTTTTTTATGGTTTGCAGAAGAAGGTCATGCTTCTTCTGATAAAGCTTCCTCATTCTTCGGATATGCCGCTCCCATTCGCCGCTTTCCATAAACATCTGCAATGTTCTTTGATGCAGCCGCGAAACGGTTTGGTCATACATAAACATATTTTTCTGATAAATATCCAAAAGCCTTTCTGGAAGAACGACATAGCTCATTCGGATGGCTGGCATGAGTGACTTTGAAAAAGTCCCGGCATAAATGACATTCCCGTGGGCATCCAGTCCCTGCAAGGAAGGAATGGGTTTTCCGTGATAGCGGAATTCTCCGTCATAGTCGTCTTCAATAATCAGGCCGCCGTTCTCTTCCGCCCACTGCAACAGTTTGATCCGTTTCGTGATGGGCATGACCATCCCAAGCGGAAATTGGTGGGATGGTGTAATGTAAACAACCTTCGCACCGCTCTTTACCAGTTCATCCAGGTTGATCCCATCTTCTTCGAGTTTGATAGGAACTACTTCGAACCCAAGCCCTTGGAAAACATGGCGCACCCCTTCATATCCGGGCTCTTCCATGGCGATCTTTTTTCCATCAAGTCCAATCAACTGGCATAAAAGCCTCATGACGGTTTGAGTGCCTGATCCAATGACAACCTGTTCTTCTGTGCAGTTCACTGCACGTGCATGGCGGAGATAACGGCTGATTGCGGCTCGAAGCCCAGGCTCTCCCTGTTTATCTCCATATGAAAGGAATTCTGGGCTCAGATTTTGATTGACGCATGCTTTCCACTTTTGAAAAGGAAAATGGTCCACATCAATATGAGACATATAAAAATCAAACCGGATGTTTTTCTGTGCGGCAGGTGGTTTTTTTGCCGGTGTCGGCTCGGAAAAATGAGGGAGATCCCCGAAAGAATCTCCGTCCATTTCGACAACAACATATCCGCTTCGTTCTTTGCTTTCGATATAACCTTCTGCCAATAGCTGCTGATAAGCCATTTGTACTGTAGTTTTACTAATGTGCAGATCATCGGCAAGCCTGCGGATGGACGGGAGGCGTTTAAAAGAAGGAATTCCTCCCGCCTGGATCTCCTCTTTCAAATATTGATAGAGCTGTATATATAAAGGTTCGTTAGACCGATTTTCCAACCGAGGACATATATCCATAAAGCCACCTCACATCTGTACTGGTTGAATTTTATATAACTGTATCTTTTTAAGTGTACAGATTTACTATAACCTTTTATGTAACATATTGGAATGGGGGAATTGTATATGTCAGTAAATGTAAGACCAGCTGAAAAGAAAGATAGAGAAGAATTAACAAAGCTCATGTATGAGTACATCGTGGACTTTTATCAAAGGCCGAGACCGGCAGTTGAAAAAGTGCACGATCTGATTGATATGCTGCTTGAAAAAGAGGAAGGGATCCAGTTCGTGGCCGAGAAGGAAGGCAAGCTGACAGGATTTGCGACTTTATACTTCACATTCAATACGACAAGGGCAGATAAAATAACGGTCATGAATGATTTGTATGTCGTTGAAGAAGAAAGGGGAGCGGGCGTCGCCCAGGAACTGTTTAAAGTCTGCGAAAACTATACAAAGGAACACGGCTATTTCCACATGTCGTGGGTGACAGCTCCGGACAACTACCGCGCACAGCGGTTTTATGAAAAAATGGGAGGCAAGCGAGCTGATTGGCTGAACTATACGATTTAAGAAAAGGAGTCTGCCCGCCGCAGAACTTGCACGAGCGGGATTTTCTTTTTCTCAGTAGGCATTCGAACCCTATGCCTACCGAACAAGCCGGAATTCCTTTTTCTCGGTAGGCATTCAAACCCTATGCCTACCGAACAAGCCGGAATTCCTTTTTCTCGGTAGGCATTCGAACTCTATGCCTACCGAACGAGCGGGATTTTCTTTTTCTCAGTAGGCATTCGAACCCTATGCCTACCGAACAAGCCGGAATTCCTTTTTCTCGGTAGGTATTCGAACCCTATGCCTACCGAACAAGCCGGAATTCCTTTTTCTCGGTAGGCATTCGAACTCTATGCCTACCGAACGAGCGGAGTTTTCCTTTTCTCGGTAGGCATTCAAACCCTATGCCTACCGAAAGGCAGACTCCTATTTCTTGGACGCAATTCCCAAGGCTCCACAGTTCCGATAATATGAAGTGGTACATCCTTTTGGATGCATTCGATAATACCGTCCGATATTTCTTTATGTGTCAGCCATCGGGAAAGGCCATTTTCAATGACAAATCCAAGCTGGATCTGCCGATAATGGCAGCCGGCCGGTATTTCAACATCCCGGACTGCCTTTTTCAGATCTGTACTGCTGCCCAATACATGAAAGAGCCTCCACTTGTCTTTGCTATTTTTTGAAATGACCTCCGCAATAATGGGCAAAGCGTTTTTTCCTATGGAATGGATCCAGGCCACAACTAATTTGATTTCCCCATTTTCGTGAATGATCCGGTTTATTTCTCTATGAAGGTCCGTTTCGTTACAGTAATCTACGAACACAGGCGTAATAGCGGATGGGTTCTCTGATTGGTCGATCAATTTTTTCATTCGATTCTGGTTTCTTGCTACAACAGATACCCGGTAATTTTGCCGGACAAGCCAGTGCGTTGCACCGGACAGCATTCCCGTTCCGCCAATGACAAGAGCATGCTTCAATCTAAGCGCCTCCTCGTTCTAAAGTAACAAAATAAAAACGTATGTTCGCATTTATTAAAAAAATGGTATAATATAAGAACAATAGAACAGGTTTCTCAAGGGCGGTCTGTGCACACTTCTCGCAAGGAGGGAGGTGGTGCCATGACACTATACGAATCTATTACGTCCATGATTGGCTTTGCTGTTTTGATTGTGGCCATTCTGTCATTTAACAAAGACTAAAGCCGCCTTTGAGATGGCCCTCCAGGCGGCTTAGACACTATCGTGCTGATCCCCGGCGGGACCTGCTATTGTCGGATCGTTTCGGTGTTCCCAGCGCCGAAACGATCATCTGATCTTATGATGCTTCTCATCTCATTATACCCCAATCCTTCTTATGTGAAAATACCTCAAGGAAAGGAATCCAATCTTAGCTCTTTTATTTTTTGGAAAATTCGTTTATAATACAGAGTGAGTAATCACTCACATTGAAAAGGAGTGAAAAAATTGAACGATTCTTGTGTGTCAATCCGCAGTGTCTCCAAAAAGTTTGGTCCAACAGAAATTCTAAAAGATATTGATCTTGAAGTTAAACAGGGAGAAATTTTCGGTTTGCTTGGACCTTCAGGGGCAGGAAAAACGACTTTGGTCAAGGAACTTGCAGGTCTTGATGTGCCAACTTCGGGTGAAATAGATGTTTTTCAAGAGAAGATGCCTTCCTTGCATCTGATCGAAAAGCTGGGATATATGGCCCAGTCGGATGCGCTTTATATGGAATTGACAGCCCGTGAAAACCTTGAATTTTTTGCAGCTTTATATGGCTTGAAGAAAAAAGAACGCAATCAAAGGATCATGGAAGCGATGAAACTTGTTCAACTGACTGATCATCTTGGGAAGCAGGTGTCCAATTATTCCGGCGGGATGAAAAGGAGACTTTCTTTGGCAATTGCTCTCTTGCATCAACCTCAGCTATTAATATTGGATGAGCCGACTGTCGGTATTGACCCTGTGCTCCGAAAAAGTGTCTGGGAAGCTTTCCATCAATTGAAGGATGAGGGGAAGACACTGATCGTCACAACTCATGTCATGGATGAGGCGGAAAAATGCGACCGCCTTGGGCTTATGCGTGAGGGTCAGCTCATTGCAGTAGGCACGCCGGAGGAACTGAAACAAAAAACGAACTCAAGTACGATAGAAGAAGCTTTCCTTGTATATGGAGGTGTGTCCTTATGAGGGTCATGGCCTTGGTAAAAAGGATTCTGCAACAGATTGGAAGAGACAAGAGGACACTCGGCCTTTTAGTTTTTGCTCCCATTCTCGTTCTGACGATGCTCCATCTCGTTTTTAACGGAGATGATTACACACCAAAAATAGGGTTGGTGAATGCGCCTGAACAAATAAGAGATAAAATGGATCTTAAAGGTGCGGAGATCACCGATTTAACAGATGAGGATAAGGCTAAAAAACTCCTTTCTTCCCGTGAATTGGACGGTTATCTTGTCTTCGGTCGAATGCCGCCGTCCGTTTATCTTGAAGGCAGTGACCCGCTTGTCAATGGGGCCGCGATGAAGTGGATACAATCAGCGTTCAAACCATTGCAAGGCCCAAATGATACGGCAGACATGAATATCCACTATTTGCATGGTTCGGCTGATATGAGCCAATTTGATTATTTCGGTCCCGTCTTGCTAGGTTTTTTCGTTTTCTTTTTTGTCTTTATCATTGCAGGAGTATCTTTTATAAGGGAGAGAACGTCAGGGACATTGGAGCGCCTATTATCAACGCCGCTCCGCAAATGGGAGATTGTCCTTGGGTATGTAATTGGGTTTGGCGTTTTTACACTTTTTCAGGCGACGATCATAGCCGCCTACAGTATTTACGCACTTGGCATGTTAATGGAAGGCTCTTTCTGGTATGTCCTGTTGATCATTGTGCTTCTGTCATTGACGGCCCTGACGCTTGGAATTTTATTATCGTCATTTGCAAATAACGAGCTGCAGATGATCCAGTTCATTCCGATTGTCGTCGTGCCGCAAATATTTTTCTCTGGACTGTTCAATCTTGAAACCATTTCGGACTGGTTGAGCTGGGTTGGTCCGCTCACACCTCTTTACTATGCCGCAGATGCTTTAAGGGATGTTATGGTCAGGGGGCAGGGCATGGATGCAATCGTTTTGGATCTGCTCGTAATGTTGGGGTTTGCAGCATTATTCATGTTATTGAATATCGTTGCTCTTAGAAAGTATAGAAAGATTTAGAAGGAGACCATTATGTTGGAACAAAATCAGATTTGGGATCAATTGTCTTTGGATGAGGAAGAGTTCACGCCGAAGCAGAAGAAGATCGTAGCTGCAGCAGTCGAAATATTTGCTGAAAAAGGCTACGCTGCAACATCTACAAGTGAAATCGCCAAGAAAGCCGGCGTAGCGGAAGGAACAATTTTTCGCCATTATAAAACAAAAAAGGAATTGCTTTTATCCATTGTTGCACCGATGATGGCTAAAATGATTGCTCCTTTTGTTATAAAGGATATCAATCGGGTGCTGGATAAGGATTATGATGCTCTGG
This sequence comes from Siminovitchia fortis, assembly GCF_007681465.1. Lineage (NCBI taxonomy): Bacteria > Bacillati > Bacillota > Bacilli > Caryophanales > Bacillaceae > Siminovitchia > Siminovitchia fortis. Next base: position 4,820 of record NZ_VEKZ01000050.1, on the reverse strand, counting down.
AGGATTTCCTCAGAGCAATGATCAAAAACAGGGAAGCTTTTATGGAGAAAAACATGCTTCTTTTCAGAATTCTGGTACAGGAGCTTCCCTTTCAAAAGGAACTGCAGGAGCAATTTAAGGAGCATATCGCGGCTAAAATACTCGCTCGTATGGAAAAGATCGTCGCTCACTACCAAGAAAAGGGTGAAATCGTGGTTATGCCGTCAAAAACCGTCATCCGCTTGTTTCTTTCGACGATTTTCGGCCATTTGATGGCACGTTTTTTCATTCTGTCTTCTGATGAGTGGGAAGATGAAGAGGAAACGGAAAGAACCATTCAATTTTTGATAAAAGGATTAAGGCCGAACAAATAGCAGCCTGCGAACGCAGGCTCTTCCATTATCTGTCGCTAAATATATTAAAAAGGCCGCCGATTCCGCCTTCATCCTTTGAGCCTCCGCCTGCCGGCATTGCTGCAAACACTCGGCTTGCAAGCCTGCTGAATGGAAGCGACTGAACCCAGACAGTGCCCGGCCCTCTTAATGTGGCAAAGAAAAGCCCCTCCCCGCCAAAGAGTGCTGTTTTGACACCGCGGACGAATTCAACGTCATAATCCACATCACGTGTCATGGCAACAAGGCACCCGGTGTCAATTTTCAAGGTCTCTCCCGGTTCCAGCGTCTTTTGGTGAATCGTTCCTCCCGCATGGACGAAGGCCATTCCGTCTCCTTCCAGTTTCTGCATGATGAATCCTTCTCCGCCGAAAAACCCGGTTCCTAATTTTCGCTGAAATTCAATTCCAACAGATACCCCTTTTGCAGCAGCCAGAAAAGCATCCTTTTGACAGATAATTTTTCCGTCAAGTTCACTTAAGTCCATCGGAATGATTTTGCCTGGATAAGGTGAAGCGAACGAAACGTGCTTCTTTCCGCTTCCTTCATTCGTGAACATTGTCATAAACAGGCTTTCACCGGTCAGCACCCGTTTTCCCGCACCAATCAGCTTGTCCATCAGTCCTCCGGCTTGGGAAGAACCGTCTCCAAAAACTGTCTCCATATGTATGTGGTCATCCATCATCATCAGGCTGCCGGCTTCCGCAACAACCGTTTCACCAGGATCCAGCTCCACTTCTACAAATTGCATGTCATCGCCAATAATTTGATAATCAATCTCATGATTATTCATTTTTCCCACCATCCTTTTAATTGGAATACGATTAGCTTCGGCTATTGGATTCAAAAAAATTACTAAGGGACCTGTCCTCAAAGTTGATTTTTTCTTTAGCAATTGGGACAATTAACCCTAAATATACGGGGAAAAAGGGGGAAGCTGATGATTACATTCGATAATGTTTCGAAGTTTTATGATGACCGGACGAAAGCCGTTGACAAGCTTGATTTACATATACAGGAAAATGAGTTTTTCGTATTAATCGGTCCCAGCGGCTGCGGAAAAACGACTACCCTGAAAATGATCAACCGTTTGATTGATGTTTCAGAAGGCAGCATTTTTATAGGTGATAAAAAAGTCACAGATTATGATATTCATGAATTGCGTTGGAATATCGGCTATGTGCTCCAGCAGATTGCGCTGTTCCCCCATATGACGATTGCAGAAAACATCGCCGTTGTCCCGGAACTGAAAAAGTGGGGTAAGAAGAAGATCCATGACAGGATTGCCGGACTGCTTGAAATGGTCGGGCTGGATCCGGCTGTTTATTTCGATCGGAAACCGGCTGAGCTTTCTGGAGGCCAGCAGCAGCGCATCGGAGTCGCCAGAGCATTGGCTGCTGATCCGCGGATTATTTTAATGGATGAGCCATTCAGCGCGCTTGACCCGATCAGCCGGGAAAAATTGCAGAACGATATGCTGCATCTGAAGCGGACAATTAATAAAACGGTTGTTTTTGTGACCCATGATATCCGGGAAGCCCTTAAACTTGGCGACAGAATCTGCATCATGAAAGAAGGAAAGGCGCTGCAGGTCGGAACCCCAAATGAAATTTTACATACGCCGGTCAATCCTTTTGTCCGTGACTTTGTTGGGGCACATAAACAGGATGAAAAAATTGACCTTGAATCATTTGTTCTTCCATTGGACGGAACAGCGGTTTCCCACCATCTTTCTGCGGATGCGTCATTGGCCGAAGTGCTTGAAAATTTATCACAGCATGAAAAAGTCCTGATTGAAAAGGACGGAAAGTCCATTGGCTTGATAGACAGACAAACGGTCATTGAATATATGGCAAACCGATTGAATGAAAGAGGCCGGGAACATGAGTAGCTTTATGAAGGTTTTTCAGGATAGGAAAGGAGAATTGGTCTCGGCATTGCTGGAGCATATCGAGCTGTCATTCATCGCATTGTTCTTTGCAGTTTTGATAGCGATTCCGCTCGGCATTTTTTTAACAAGGAGGAAAAAAGCGGCTGAAAGCATCATCGGCATCACCGCTGTGTTGCAGACTATCCCGTCGCTCGCGCTGCTTGGGCTGTTGATCCCGCTCCTCGGAATCGGCAAAGTCCCGGCAATTATCGCGCTTGTGGTGTATGCATTGCTCCCCATTTTACGGAATACCTATACAGGCATCAAAGAAGTCGATCCTTCATTGACGGAGGCCGCCCGGGCAATGGGAATGAATAGACGGCAGCAGTTGATGAAAGTCGAACTTCCGCTTGCGATGCCTGTCATCATGGCAGGAATCAGGACGGGAATGGTGCTTATTGTTGGAACGGCCACCCTCGCCGCATTGATTGGGGCCGGCGGTCTGGGTGATATCATCTTGCTTGGAATCGACCGCAATAACTCTGCCCTTATCGTGATTGGGGCAGTTCCGGCAGCACTTTTAGCGGTTCTTTTCGACCTGCTTCTTCGGCGGTTTGAGCATCTTTCCTTTAAAAAATCAGCCGGCGCGATCGGCGTGATCGCCGTTGCTGCATTGCTGATCATTGTCATTCCTTTTGCAGCCGGCGGCAAGAAAAAAGAGCTGGTTGTTGCAGGGAAACTTGGTTCTGAACCTGAAATTTTAATTAATATGTACAAAGTGCTGATCGAGGAGAATACCGATCTCAAGGTTGAATTGAAACCGGGACTTGGAAAAACTTCATTTTTATTCAATGCTTTAAAAAATGAAAGCATTGATATTTACCCTGAATTTACAGGAACAGCCATCTCCGAATTTTTAAAAGAAGAGGCGGTCAGCACAGACAGGAAAGAAGTCTACGAACAGGCTAGAAAAGGCATGTTGGAGGAATTTGGTCTCGTATTGCTGGAACCGATGCAGTTCAATAATACGTATGCGTTAGCAGTGCCCGGGTATTTTTCGGATCAATACGGAATATCCGCTATTTCGGATCTTGGTGCCGTTTCTGATAAAGTCAAAGCCGGTTTCACATTGGAGTTCTCCGACCGGGAGGACGGATATGTCGGCATCCAAAAACTGTATGGACTGAAATTCCCTTCAATGAAAACGATGGAGCCCAAGCTGCGATATGCTGCGGTTGAATCAGGGGATATCAATTTAATTGACGCCTATTCAACAGACAGCGAAATCGAGGAACACAAGCTTGTTGTGCTGAAAGATGACAAGCAACTATTCCCGCCGTACCAGGGCGCACCGCTTTTGAGGAAGGAAACAGCCGAGCAATATCCGGAAGTGGTGGAATCCTTAAACAAGTTGGCTGGAAAAATTACAGACGATGAAATGCGTGAAATGAACTATAGAGTGAATGTTGATGGAGTGTCGCCGGAAAAGGTTGCGAAAGAATTTTTGAAGAAAGAGGGGCTTTACTGAAGTAGGAAGATAAAAGGAAAAATCCACCTTGGACATGAACCCTGGGTGGATTTTTTGCTTGGACCAAAACGATCGGTCTACTATACATGGTATGATTCTAAATATTTTTCTATAAGATCTTTGTTTCTATATATGGCACTGCAACTTTAAAAAATTCAAACTATTTATGTTTGATAGAAGTTTGTTGTCCTACAATCGTTTTGTTTTCTAACACCAAAGGTGATATGGTGTATCAAATACAGAATTGGTGTATATACTATGTATATACATGTTGCTTGGAGGTGATATAATGGAAGAAGATGCAAGGAGTAATGGAAATGAGGTGGATCATATGGCAATTCCAACCACAGTTCAAAAATGGGGCAATAGCCTGGCGGTAAGAATTCCAAAGGATGTTGCAGAAAGAATTAACATTCATCAAGGGTCTGAAATGGAAATAAGCGTAACCGGAAAAGGAGTTATCATGCTTGTTCCTAAAAAGCAGCCTAAGAAATATTCGCTGGAGGAACTCTTGGCAAAATGCAGCCCGGAAAACCGTCACGGGGAAATTGATTTTGGAGTAGAGGGGAAGGAGCTTATTTAATGTCAGTACCAGACCGTGGGGATCTTGTTTATGTGAATTTTAATCCGCAGACCGGCCATGAGCAGGCAGGGAACAGGCCAGGGATTGTTTTATCGCCAAAAGAGTTTAATCAAGCCACGGGATTTGCTTCCATCTGTCCGATTACAAACACAGCCAGAGGCTGGGGGTTTGAAGTCAAGCTACCTGAGGGCTTGGCTTTTCAAGGTGTAATCTTAACCGACCAGGTAAAAAATTTGGATTGGGCGGCTCGTGGTCTTAAGGTTAAAGGAAAAGCACCCGATGAATTGGTGGAGGAATGCTTGGCCAAGATACATACTTTTTTATGAAAAAACATCTTCTCCTTTCCGTGTCACCCCAATATACTTTATGCAAAAAAATAAACCCCAATATTCCCCCAAAACAGCCTCCCGACTTTAACAGCTAGAAAGCCAAAAACTCCTCGAAAACAGCGATATTATAGTGTTTTCG
>NZ_VEKZ01000004.1:0-119002 GCF_007681465.1 Siminovitchia fortis | reverse complement strand
AAACTATCCCTCCGTACATTGATTGGTCAGGTGGAGACATGGACAGAGGAGAAAGAGGAGAAACCGCCAAGGTATTACCGGGAGAAGCTAAAAAGTACAGTCGGTGAAGCTGTAAGGGGCAATCTGCCATACCTAAGCCAAAAAGCAAACATTCCCGTATACCGTGCTTTAAAAGGGCTATCAGGTTTTTAAAAATGGAAAAAATAGTCGGCTTTGGAGAACCCTGAAAGTATGAAAGTGCTTACAAAATTAAAGGGCGAAAATTTCTGCCCACAAATACTTGACTCAAACTTTAACAAGGCACGTCTTTTCATTCCAGACGCATAATGATATAATTATATGTAAATTTCATCATTTAAAGAAAGGAGAGCCCATTTGTGGATCAGGAAACCAGAAGAACAGCTCCACTGGAACCGACAATCGAGAACTTGTCACAAGCTATTTTCACGGTCAACAGACACGCAAAGACAGCCCTTAATCCGAAATTCCTTTACAGCCTGAAAAAACAGGCGCTTGAAAAAATGATCAGGGAAAAGAAAGCATCCAAAGCAGGGCTGCATTTTTCAAGAAACCCGAGATTCAGCCAACAGCAATCGGATGTTTTAGTCAAATGCGGCGATTATACATTTCATATTCCGCCTACAAAGGAAGATTTTGAACAATTACCTCATTTAGGCCATCTTGATCAACATTCCCGCAATCCAAAAACATGCATGTCGCTAAGTAAAGCGAAACAACTCCTTCAAGAATATACCGGTCTCAAAGAACCCAGACAAGAACATCAAAAAAGAAAGCAGCAGAAGCCCGTGTTTAAAAAACTGGGTGACAGCTTTTTTTAATCGAATCCATGTGTCAGCAGCTTGATTCCGGCACACCGCTTGCATCCTTTTTGCTGTGTAATGTCCTTCTTAGCCCGTTCGAACCGCCGTATAGGGGACAGGCTTTGGCAAAAACAGTATTCTAGTTCTTATTACACCGTAAAGCCGCTGACTTTTTGTCAGCGGCTTTACGGGTTTACGGGGACTATCTCCAATATTTTATTAAGGCTTGTGTTCCACTGTCTTCCTCGCCCTTTTCCGCCAAAGTTTTATACATCTTTTCGGCAAGCGCAAGACCAGGCAACTCCAATCCCATTTTCTTCGCTTCATCAAGGGCGATTCCCATGTCTTTTATAAAATGTTTGATAAAAAACCCTGGTGAAAAGTCATCCTTCAATACCCGCGGAATGAGATTCGACATGGACCAGCTTCCTGCTGCTCCTGTACTGATGGATGAGAGCATTTTCTCAGGATCAAGACCGGCCTTTTGCGCGTATACGAGGGCTTCGGTTACACCAATCATGTTGGACGCAATCGCTATTTGATTGCACATCTTCGTATGCTGGCCTGCTCCTGCTTCTCCCTGGAATACTATATTATTGCCAAGTACCGCAAAAATGGGGCGGACTTCATTAAAGGCCTCTTCGGTTCCTCCGGCCATGATGGAAAGGGTTCCGTTTTTGGCACCTATATCCCCTCCTGAAACAGGTGCATCCAAAGCATCCATTCCAAGCTTCTCCGCTTCTTCAAAGATTTTTTTGGCCATCGTCGGAGTGGAAGTCGTCATATCAATGACAATTTTTCCTTTACCCGCTCCTGCAAAAATTCCGTTGTCATCAAAATACACGCTTTCTACGTCGTGTGGATAGCCCACCATTGTAATAATGACATCTGTTTCTTCAGCAACTTCTTTAGGTGACGCTTTCCAGTGTGCCCCTTCCGAAAGCAAATCTTCAGCTTTCTCCTTTGTGCGGGTATAGATGAAGACGGGATAACCGTTCTTCATTAAATTGCGAACCATCGCCTTCCCCATGACACCGATTCCAATAAAACCGATTTTTTTCTCCATTAGCTGAACAGCCTCCCTTTTAAATGGACCTTAGTTTTCCGCCGTCTACCACAAATGTGCTGCCTGTCATATATGTATTTCCTTCTGAAGCAAGAAAAACGACAACTTTTGCAAATTCCTCCGGCTTTCCGTCCCTTCCAAGAGGAATGTCTTTCTTTGACCGTGCTTTTATCTCATCTAAGGAGACCCCTTCCCTTTGGGCATGTGCCTCATCCAGATGCTCTACTCTTTCGGTTGCAATTCTTCCGGGGCCCACCGTATTTACAAGAATATTATACTTGGCAAATTCATCTGCAATCGTTTTTGAAAGCCCCACGATGCCCAGCCTGAATGTATTGGACAAAATCAGTCCGGGAATGGGTTCCCTGATCGAGGAAGAAGCGATATTTATGATTCTGCCGCCCTTTTCTTTTAAAAATGGGAGCGCTTCCCGAATCACCCTGATATATGATAGCAGGTTCAGCTCAAAAGAACGCTGCCAGTCCTGATCGTTCAAATCTTCGAAACTTCCGGCCGGCGGTCCGCCGGCATTATTAATCAATATATCGATTCTTCCGAACACATCAACTGTATGTTTGACTGTGCGCCTGATATCGTCGGGATTGGTGATGTCACAGCGTATGTATTCCACCTTGCCGCCCTGTAAGCGATTAAGTTCATTCGCCACTTGTTTCAACTGATCCTCGCTCCGGCTGGCAATCATGACGTCTGTTCCTTCCCGGACAAACTGTTCAGCGATGGCTTTTCCCAAACCTTGGCTGGAAGCCATGACAAGGGCCTTTTTATCTATCAAACCCAAATCCAAATTTCTCATCTCCTTTTCCCTTCATTCCTGTCACAAGTATAGCACAAGAATCAACCTGCAATCGCCTGAATAGACCCGGCAAACAGAAGAGGAATTCCGGATGAGAAAAACGTGAAGCTTAGCTGCGGTAACCGGGAAGAACACATTAAGAAAAGCGCAAGCGCCCGTTTAGCAACGTACAAACTGGAGCACTCCGCAATGAGATAAAGGAAACACGGCGAGGTACGAGCCGATGTTGACTTATCGTAGTGGAGGAGTGTGAAGTTTGCTAGTCGCTGGGCGCTGGAGCTGGACAAAGAAAGGCTTCTTTTGAAAAAAAATTTCATATCAGCTTATACTTTCTTTTACAGAAAAAAAAGGAAGACACAAAGTCTTCCAATAAAAGGGGGAAAAATGAGATTGACATGACTACTAGAAAATTCCAATCAGCCATGATTAGTATTTTATTACCCAAAACTTGACCAAATAACCTCTTTTTTTAAAAATTTTTTTATTTCATTTTTGTTACAACATCCGTGCATGTGTACATGGAAGGAACCGTTATTATTTTTACGATTGCACTTTTATTAAAAATAGTGCAAACTAGATAAAAAATAAAGGGGAGAAGCCAATGAAAATTGCTAAAGTCGGTGACCTCATTGAATTCAAGGACGGCCTTAGAGGAATAGTTGAAAAAATAAATGAAAACTCGGTAATTGTAGACTTGACATATATGAAAAATTACCGTGATCTCGAACTGGAAGAAAAAACTGTCATTAACCATAAAAACTATAAAATTATCAATGAATCAGTCAAGCTTTGAAACAACGTGCAGGCGTACAAGATTAGATTAAAAAAGCAAGCGAACATGCTTGCTTTTTTAGCTTGACTTCTCCCCCTTTATATCTCTATTGAAAGCCACAGCTTTGCCGGAATAGGATTGGAAGAATACTCTTTTTTCCGTTAGAATGAATTCATATTCTCAAAAGGTTATAGAAATTAGGAAAGGAACCAAACCTGCTGCATGTTTAAAAAATGGGTTGACTTAAAATTAATCGGAGGCATATTCTTTGCTTTCCTGCTCATCTATGTCACGTTCGACAGAAAGGATGTATTTTGGTATTTATATACGGCCACTCTCTTATTTTTAATCAGCTATACAATCGTAAATGAACAGCTTGACGATGAAGTGCCGGCAAAGGACTATATCAAACACGGGCTTTGGTCGGGAATTTCCCTTTATTTGCTGTTTTTTGCGGGGAACCGGATATTATCCGTTTTGCCGGGCTCATTGGACAACCAGGTTGCATCGCTATTCAACTTTTTTTCTTTTAAATTCATTTGGCATTACCTCGTCCTTATTTTTATCATGATTCCCGGAGAAGAAATCTTTTGGAGAGGGTTTGTCCTTAAAAGGATGACAAGACTGCTAAGCCCTGCAGCAGCCGTAATCGGCGCCGCCTTGCTGAATGGAGCGGGCTTTTTCCTCTCAGGATATCCCATATTGGCCTTAGCCGCTTTCGTGAGCGGCCTTGTCTGGGGAACCTTGTATTTATGGAAACGAAGCATACCTCTTGTCATTTTTTCACATTTGACGTTTGACCTGTTATTATTGATGATCTTCCCTTTATATTAGGCAAATCATATTTTGAAAAACATTATACAGGAGGCTATTAAAATGAAAAAAATGAAGTTATTATTCATCTTCCTGCTTGCCGCTGCCATGCTTTCAGCCTGCGGGACAACAAAAAAAGAGCAAAATGCCGGAAGCGGCGGCAGTGATGGAAAAGAAAACACCGAAACTGCAGACGATGGCACCAGCAAACAACAGGACGGTGAAGGCAAATCTGATGATGAATCCCCAGATGGACAAGATCAAAAGGAAAATGAAACCGGGAGAGGATCAGACAAGATCCGTCTGATGGAAAAAAACCTCAATTATCAAGTGAAAGGCGAGGAAAAAGAAGAAACGGCTTTTTTAAAGGAGAGCGACAATCAGGACTATTCCCTATACGTACTCCCGGACTATGAACTGACCGGCGAGGAACCGCGAAAAGATGTCCTCTACCTGAAAGAGAACGATGCATTGTTTATGCGGATTGAGCTCCTTCCGGCCGACGCAGAATTAAATGATGAAATTGAAACAGCCAAATCGCAGCTTGAATCTGTCAGCTCCGATATAAAAGAGGCCAAGCCGCAAGGGCACGAGTGGCTGAAAGACGCAGCCGGCTTTACGGCTGATAATGGAAATGAAAAAGTCAGCGCATACCTCATCCCGCAAAAAGATTGGCTGCTGAAACTGACAATTTTTACACCCGTCAAAGAAAATGCGGAAGATCCTTTCTTAAAAATGGCCGAAACGATTGAAAAAAAGTGAAATGGACATGCTAAAGCCCGGTGAGTGAATTCACCGGGCTTTATCCGGCTTGATCAACAGCAAAAATAAAAACCCGATGCTGATATACCCGAACAAAGGATATAAGATTTCCAACAAGGTCCCATATTTGACAAGACTTATGACATAAACAACAGACAAAAGGCAAATATAGATCCAAAGGCTGCGGATAGGCAAATAACTCCGTATCTGCCTTTCCAGCCCGTACAAATTCCCGATCACCGATGTGAAAATCTCCCCATATATAATAAGAAGATATAAGAAATAAAGTGTGCCTGCTGTCCCTTCTACAATCACTGCCATCGGGATGTCAAAACTTGCAGGATCAGACAGCGTTCCAAGTGATATGTGGCTTGATAAAAGAATGACAGTGAGTAGCAGGCCGCCGATCACCCCTCCCCTTTTTACAGCGGTACGGTCCTTGATCTCAGCTGCCATCGGCACCAGAACCGCCTGGGCCAAGGCAAGGTTAAATGCGGCATATGAAAAAGCCGACAAGACTGCTTTCCCTCCTTCTTCCCACCCTGATGAAACCACAGGTGCAAAAACCCGGCTGCCTGTATTCATCACCAGGAGCATAACAAGGAAATTGAAAACAACCATCATCGGGACAACAAATGTATTGACCGCAAACAACCCTTTCACCCCGGCAGCCATGACAATAAGTGTAAGAATTACTGTAAAGACCAAGCCTGTACGCGGCGGCAGCCGAAGCTGTTCCGTAAACAATGCCTCCGCACCGGATAGCATGACAGCACATACTCCCGTCAGCATGAGCATTAAAAAAATGTTCATGACCAAAGCGAGGCGGCGCCCAAACAAATATTCATTCAATTGCTCAAAGGACTTTGCCCTGATATCAATCGCGACAAGCATGATTTTAGAACCCAGCACAATAAACAGGACACCCGCCAGAAAGATGGCGGCAGTGCCATAGAAACCGAAGCGTGTAAAAAATTCGACGATCTCGCGCCCCGTTGCAAATCCCGCTCCTACTATTGTTCCCACATAGACTGAAGCGACCTGGAAAGCCTCTGACCATTTTCTCAACAGACACGCTCCTTTCCCCTCCTTTTATCCATATGAGACAGGCCCAAAAAAAATAAATTTTTTTGATCAAATGGGTTGAAAGTCAAAAAAGGTCAGTGTATAATGAAATCACAAGGTCAAAGTTGGTCAAACAACTTACCTGTTTTTTAATCGCTAAATGGTCAAAAATGATCAAACTAAATAATGGAGGTTAGATGCATATGCTATGCAGCAAATGTAATCAAAGAAATGCTAACGTTCATCTCCACGTAAATATTAATGGACAAAAACAAACCTTGGCATTATGCTCCACCTGCTATGCCAATGAAAAACAAGCTCTGGGAGCAATGGGAGGATCCCCTTTCGGAAATCAATTCGGGGGATTTGATGACTTTTTCAAAGGATTCCCGGGTGCAGGAGAAAATATATTTAATCCAAACATGAATGGAAAAGTCCAGGAAAGGACCGCTGGAGGACATGGCGGGGGATTCTTAGATCAGTTCGGCCGCAACTTGAATGATGCAGCCAAAGCGGGATTGATCGATCCTGTCATTGGACGTGACGAGGAAATCAACCGGGTCATCGAGATATTGAACCGCAGGAACAAAAACAATCCTGTTTTGATCGGTGAGCCGGGTGTTGGTAAAACTGCTATCGCCGAAGGCCTCGCCTTAAAGATTATCGAAGGCAGTGTACCTTCCAAATTAAAGAACAAGGAAGTTTATTTGCTGGATGTTGCTTCTCTCGTTGCCAATACAGGCATCAGAGGACAATTCGAAGAGCGGATGAAGCAGCTGATCGCTGAACTTCAAAAACGCAAAAACATCTTGCTATTTATCGACGAGATTCACTTGCTTGTCGGTGCCGGATCAGCCGAAGGCTCCATGGATGCCGGCAACATTTTGAAACCGGCGTTGGCCAGAGGTGAGCTGCAAGTCATCGGGGCCACTACATTAAAAGAGTACCGTCAAATTGAAAAAGACGCGGCATTGGAAAGACGGTTCCAGCCGGTGCAAGTCGGCGAACCAAGCAGGGAAAAAGCGCTGGAAATTTTAAAAGGCTTGAAAGACAAATATGAAAGCTTCCATGATGTGACTTACACAGACGAAGCAATCAAGGCATGCGTCGACTTGTCAAGCCGCTACATCCAGGATCGCTTCCTGCCGGACAAAGCCATTGACTTGATGGACGAAGCAGGTTCCAAGTTAAACTTGATGATCAATGAACCAAGCAAGGAAGAAGCACAGCGGCGTTACGCTGAAGTGGAAAAAGAAAAACAGGCGGCACTTGCCAAAGAAGATTATGAAACTGCCGCAAAACTCCGCGACGAAGAAGCGGAATTGGAGAAAATATTGAATGAAGGCTCAGCCGGACCACGGATGGTTGTGGATGTTAAGCATATTCAGGACATCATCGCTGTGAAAACAGGAATTCCAGTCGGAAAGCTTGAGTCGGATGAACAAAAGAAAATGAAAAAACTTGCTGACAATCTATCTTCCAAAGTAATCGGCCAGGAAGAAGCGGTTCAGAAAGTGGCCAAAGCCATCCGCCGCAGCCGTGCCGGTTTGAAGGCGAAAAACCGCCCGATCGGATCATTCCTTTTCGTAGGACCGACAGGAGTAGGTAAAACAGAATTGACTAAAGTATTGGCCGAGGAACTTTTCGGAACAAAAGATGCCTATATCCGCCTGGACATGAGCGAATATATGGAAAAACACAGCGTATCCAAGTTGATTGGATCTCCTCCAGGATATGTGGGACACGAGGAAGCCGGACAATTGACCGAAAGAGTACGCCGCAATCCGTACAGCATCATTTTGCTTGATGAGATTGAAAAAGCACATCCAGATGTACAGCATATGTTCCTGCAGATTTTGGAAGACGGCCGTCTGACAGACAGCCAGGGCAGAACAGTGAGCTTCAAAGATACTGTTATCATTATGACAAGCAATGCCGGAACAGGCGTAAAAGAGATCAAAGTCGGATTTGATAAAAGCGATGCACTAAAAGAGACGAGCATCCTCGATTCACTCGGATCTTTCTTTAAGCCGGAATTCCTCAACCGTTTCGACGGAATTGTAGAATTCCACAAGCTGGAGAAAGAACACTTATTGAAAATTGTAGATCTTCTACTCCGGGAAATGTCCGATACTTTGGCTGAACAAGGCTTGTCCATTGACATCTCAGGCGGAGTGAAAGAAAAATTAACGGACCTTGGATATCATCCACAGTTTGGTGCACGCCCGCTGCGCCGTGCGATCCAGGAACAGCTTGAAGATCAAATCGCAGATTTCATCTTGGAAAATGAAGATGCCGAGCAGCTTCAAGCTGTCGTGGAGAACGATAAAATCATCGTAAAACAAAAAGAGATTGCCTAATTGGGCAGTCTCTTTTTTTCATTTATTCAGTTTTCATGATGTTTGTACATGTCTTGCAGGATACGGTTTTGAGAATATTACAAACGATTGTTTGCGGCTTTGGTTTGTTGTCTTAGCAGAGGGTGTCGATTGAAAATTATGATAATAATCGTTCAAAAGCTGGTCAAGTTCACGGCTGCAGGTAATCGTTTCATCTGCGCTCAATCCGTATTTTTCGCCTAGAATGAACATTTCTTCCCGTTTTCGTTGAATCTTTGCCAAAAAAGTGCTTTGATCCTTACTGCTGTTGCACATGTGTTACTTACCTCCGCCATCCATTCTTTTCAACTTTTCTATTATCTCAAAACTATACATCAATGTAAATAAATATCCAGAAGTTGACACTATTCGGACAAAAATAAGATTATTTTTTCATTTTGATCATAGAGCACCTTCCAATTTTAACAGGAGTTCCTTTTTGTCGACTTGATTCCCCGCGTAACCTGTTAATTTGCTATTTTTTCCAATCACCCGATGGCATGGGATCAATATCGGCAATCGGTTGACCCTGTTTGCCTGTCCCACCGCTCTCACTGCTTTTTCATTTTGTATGGAAGCTGCGATTTCAGCATATGTCCGGGTTTCTCCATAAGGAATTTCCAACAGTTTATTCCACACAGCTTTCTGGAAGTCCGTTCCTTCAGGAGAAAGAGGAACAGAGAATTCCCGCCTTTTACCATGGAAATAATCCGATAATTGATTGACAGCCTCCCGTAGAATCGGATGATCCCTTCCTCCATCCATATTGTTTTTTACCGATTCCGGGACATCATCCATTTTAAAATAAATACCTGTCATTCCATAATCTGCAGCGGTTAGAAAGAGTTTACCTATTGAACTGTCCATCTCTGTATAATAAAATTTGTTTGTCGTAAAATTTCTGTCCATTGTATTAGACTCCTTATCCACTTATATTACTTTTTTTATTTGTTACAAAAACGTAATGTTTGTGAATGCGTGTAAAGGGAAAATGCATAGTGACTAACTTGGTATGTAGGTGATCACTGATGAAAAAAAGAGATTATTATTTTGACAACGCCAAAATCTTGTTGATTTTTCTGGTCGTATTTGGGCACTTCCTTCAATCCTATATTGAAACAAGTTCGTTCATTTCCTTTTTATATAAATTCATATACACATTTCATATGCCCGCGTTTATTCTGATTTCGGGTTTCTTCGCCAAAGGCATTTATGAAAAGGGCTATATTGCCAAAATCACCAAAAAACTGATTCTGCCCTATATTTTATTCCAAATTGCCTACGCCGTATTTTACTATTTTTTGCACAGCAAAGATACCTTTAAACTGGAACTTTTTCAGCCGCATTGGTCCCTTTGGTTTTTAATCAGCCTTTTTTGCTGGAATATATTGCTGTTGGCCTTCAGCCGCATGAAACCCGGAATTGCTTTGGCCATCACTCTTTTGGCCGGTCTTGGAGCAGGCTACTTTGACTGGATTTCAACTTATTTCAGCCTGTCGAGAACCATTGTCTTCTTTCCGTTTTTCTTAACAGGTTATCTTTTAAGCAAAAAAGATTTCAAGAAACTCATCCAGCCAAAGGCAAAAGTTGCCGCGCTCATTGTCATGTTTATCGTAGCCGTCGGCATCCTATGTTTCCCTGACCTGAATGAAAAGTGGTTCTTTGGTTCAAAAGCATATAGTGAATTTCATAGCGCGGAGATTTTTGGAATATTACAGCGGGCGGGAATATACATGGTCCAATTTGCGATGACTGCATGTTTTTTTGCATTTGTTCCTCGCAGGCAATTCTTCTTTACGAACTGGGGAAGAAATACACTGTACGTCTATTTGCTGCACGGATTCATTGTACGTACATTTAGGGGAAGTGGCCTTGAGGATTACGTAGATCAAGTGCAGGCATTACCTTTATTATTAATAGTCAGTCTTCTGTTGACCGCCCTCCTTTCGAGTAAATTTGTAACGAGCCTCACCCAGCCGATTATAGAAATGAAGTGGTCAAAGCTAAAGCATGCTGCAAACCGGCTGCGGAATGAATACAGTTCACTTTGATGGAGCGATTGATTCGCTCTTTTTTTATCGCCAGGAAATTATAAAAATTTCATGTCTGTGGATAACTTATCTTTGTCTAGCTACAGCGCTCAGCGACTAGCAAACTTCGCGCCTCCTCCTACGATAAGTCAACATCGGCTCATTTTTCGCCGTGTTTCCTTTATCTCGTCGGAGGCACTCCAGTTTGTACGTCGCTAAACGAGCGCTTGCGCTTTTCTTGTTCATCTTTTACCTAAATTCGCTATAGTTCGAAAAATTCCTGCTTTTTTTATCACAAATTGTAGTTTTCTTTTTTCTTCGATAAAATGGATGAAGTAGTGAAGGAAAAAGGAGCTGCGAACGAAATGAAAGTAATCGCAAGTACGCTTAATGCGAAGTTTATCCATACAAATTTGGCCATACGCTACTTAAAGGCGTATGCGGCCCCTGATCATGATATTGAAATTGCTGAGTACACAATCAATGATCCCGCCTTAAATATAGTGACGGACCTATTTGCCAAAAAGCCTGATGTCGTCGGCTTCAGCTGCTATATTTGGAATATAGAACAAACGGTCAAAGTGATTCAGATCATGCGCAAAATCATGCCCAATGTCAAAATTATCCTGGGAGGCCCGGAAGTTTCCTATGATGTGGTTTATTGGCTGCAACGCTTAAATGAAATCGACTTTATCGTTATCGGGGAAGGTGAAGAAACATTCAAGGTGCTCCTTGACGCACTTAAAAATGGAACGAATACCGACGATATTAAAGGCATTGGTTTTATGAAAGACGGAAAACCTGTCATTAACCCGATAAGAGACAAAGTCGACCTTCGGGAACTTCCCTCCCCTTTCCGCTTTCCGGAAGACAGGGACAATCTCTCCAAACGTGTCACCTATATTGAAACGAGCAGAGGCTGCCCATTCAGCTGCCAATTCTGCCTTTCATCCATTGAAGTGGGCGTGAGATATTTTAATAGGGACAAGATAAAAGACGACATCAGATATTTGATGGCTAACGACGCAAAAACAATTAAATTTGTTGACCGGACATTTAATATAAGCCGAAGCTATGCCATGGAGATGTTCCAATTTTTGATCGATGAGCATGTGCCGGGCACTGTTTTTCAATTTGAAATCACGGGTGACATCATGCGCCCGGAAGTCATCGACTTTTTAAATAAAAATGCACCTCCGGGGTTATTTCGTTTTGAAATCGGTGTGCAATCCACAAATGATCTGACGAATGAGCTGGTAAAAAGACGGCAGAATTTTGAAAAGCTGACAAGGACAGTGACAATGGTCAAGGAAGGCGGAAAAATCCTACAGCACCTTGATTTGATCGCCGGACTTCCGGAAGAAGATTACCATTCCTTCCGAAAAACATTTAATGATGTATTCGCCTTAAGACCGGAAGAACTTCAGCTCGGATTTTTAAAAATGCTGCGCGGTACAGGATTAAGGATATCTGCCAAACAGTTCGGTTATGTCTATATGGACCATTCCCCTTACGAAATTCTGCAAAATAATGTACTTAGTTTTGAAGATGTCATGAAAATCAAGCAGGTGGAAGATGTTCTGGAAAAATACTGGAATGACCATAGAATGGATCATGCAGTGGACTATATCACATCCTCCTGTTTTGATACTCCTTTTGATTTCTTCCAGAACTTCGGTTCTTACTGGGACGAACAGGGATGGTCAAGAATCGGTCATCAGCTTGAAGACCTCTATAAAAGGTTAATTCAGTTTTTGAATGAAAAAGAAATCCGGAATAGGGAACTGGCTGAGGGGTTGATGAAATATGACTATTTGCTGAACCACCGTTATAAACCGAGAAAAGCCTGGTGGGACAACTCTTCTTCTTTGAGCAAGGAGGAGCGCTCCGGACTTTATTCCGCCATTAATGAAAACAGCACCTTGGCAGGCCAGGCGTTTTCCGGACTCGGATTGAACGAGCGTGACCTTTACAAGCATACTGTGATTGAAAAGTTCCCATTTTTGCTGGGAGAATATATGGAATCCGGAAAGATCATACCACAGGATTCCTACGGGCTGGTTTATTTCGACCCTTCCAGCGGAAAATCTTCATTTTATCCATTAAATATGGGGAGTTTATCAAAATTAGCGTAAAAATTAGTCATCATTTGAGTCAATGAATGGAAAACATACAAAAAACCGGCCCTGTGCCGGCTTTTTGTTTTTTATAAAAGTTCTTTCCTTAATTGTTCCGGAGATTTTGGCGACAAATGCCCCAGTGGGACATCAAACACGGTTTTCGCTCCTGTTTGCCCTTCCTGGTTCATTTTATAAGCAGCCCGGGCATAAGTGACCAAAATGCTGGAAGTAAACTCAGGGTTGCTGTCCAATTTCAGGGAGTATTCGACAATTTGACTTGTGTTCTCCCCTGTGATTCCGCTCCTTATAACAAACCCGCCGTGAACCATTTTAGAATGGTTCTTTTTCAATTCCTCTTCAGTAATGAAATTGACAGTTGTGTCATAATCAGCAAAGTAGTTGGGCATTGTTTTGATTTCGCGTTCAATTTTTTCCTTATCAGCCCCTTCTTCTGCCACAACGAAGCATTCCCGCAAATGTTTTTCTCTTGTGGAAAGTTCTGGGTTCTCACCATTTCTGACACGGTTGACCGCCTCTTCGATCGGAATCGTGTACTGGACACCGGCTTTTACTCCTTCCACTCTCCTGATAGCGTCGGAATGTCCTTGGCTGAGCCCTTTTCCCCAAAACGTATAGGTTTCACCTTGAGGAAGTATCGCTTCCCCGAGCAGGCGGTTCATGGAAAACATCCCCGGATCCCAGCCGACAGAAATAATGCTTGTTTTATTTCCGGACTTTGCTGCCTCATCCATTACAGAAAAATATTCCGGTATTTTCGCATGCGTATCAAAGCTGTCAATCGTATTAAAAAGTTTAGCAAAATTCGGCCCTTGTTCAGGGAGGTCCGTTGCTGACCCTCCGCACAAAATCATTACATCGATTTCGTCTTTATATTTTTCCGCTTCAGAAATATGTAAAACCTTCACGGATGGATCCAGCGTATCCACACTTTCCGGATCCCTGCGCGAAAAGACGGCGACAAGCTCCATGTCTTCATTCTGCCTGAGGGCAAATTCCACCCCTTTGCCCAGGTTTCCATAGCCGTTGATGCCAATTCTAATTTTGCGGTTCATATTTTCATCCTCCTTGACAAACATCTGATAAAACTCGTTTCTAACCTATTATGACTCGTTCCTTTGGATATTGGAAGTCAGGTGCTTTGTCGTTGCTCGACATGATGAATAAAAATGACAATATGCCTATTCGGCCGATAAACATCAATATAATGAGCAGCCATTTTCCAAATACAGTCAAATCCGGAGTGATCCCCATGGAAGCCCCGCAGGTTCCAAAAGCGGAAGCCACCTCAAAAATGATTGATATCAGGCTGACATCTTCAG
The DNA here is from genome assembly GCF_007681465.1 of Siminovitchia fortis. Taxonomy (NCBI): domain Bacteria; kingdom Bacillati; phylum Bacillota; class Bacilli; order Caryophanales; family Bacillaceae; genus Siminovitchia; species Siminovitchia fortis. The sequence continues at coordinate 105,021 of NZ_VEKZ01000004.1, read as the reverse complement.
TTGCCGACAAAATGACAACAGATGAGCCGTATAATATGACGGCGAGCATCAATACAACAAGTGATTTGATCACATCATCATGATGGATTTCCCGTTTAAACACTTTTATCGTCCTGCGTCCCCTCGCATAGTGAATGAGAAATAAAATATTCAAAGCGAATGTCGTCGTCCTGATTCCGCCTCCGACAGAGCTGGGAGATGCCCCGATAAACATAAGCGCCGACATAAACAAAATGGTCGGAGTCGAAAGATCGTTGATGTCCAGCGTTAGTAATCCTGCACTTCTCATTGTAGTTGATTGGAATAGCGAATAAAAGAAAGATTCGTGCCACGACTTTCCGGATAGAAATTCGTTGAATTCAAGCGCGAAAATGACTGCCGTCCCAACAACGAGCAAAATGAAATAGGTTGCAGTCGTAATTTTTGTAAATAAAGAAAAGCGAAACTTTGTTTTTGTTCCTTTATAAAATAAAAATTTTCTTACTTCCGTCCAAACCGGAAATCCGATTGCCCCAAGAATAATCAAAATCATTGTTACAAATTGAACAAAATAATCATGAGCAAATGGAATCAGAGATTCACCGGTAATATCAAATCCGGCATTTGTCGTGGCACTGACAGAAGCAAACAATCCTTGGAGAAAAGCTTCCCCGGGATCCTCAAAATAGTTCATGTAATAGGTTCCCAAAACAAGGGCTCCCATTGTCTCAATCAGTATAATCAAATAAAGAATTTGCCGGAGCAGGTTGACCAACCCTGACAAATTCAATTGATTTTGATCCGTTTGAATCAATTGCCTTTGTTTTAATCCGATCTTCTTGCCAAACAAAAGCCAGAAGAAAGTGTTGATCGTCATAATCCCAATGCCCCCGACCTGAAGGGCGAAGATCAAAATAAAAATCCCGGTGACCGAAAACGTTTCGGATAAATCAACAGTTGTCAAGCCGGTCACACTGACTGAACTGGCTGCGACAAATATAGCATCCATCACAGACCAGTCCGCACCTTCCAGCCTGGAAACCGGAAGACTTAGAAGGATCGCTACGACACCAACCGTCAAAAAGTAATAAGAGACCAATACCCGAAAAGGTGTCAGCGACATTTTGTAAAGCCTTCGTTTATGGAATGGTTTCATTTTTCTCATTTCCTCTGTATTTATTCATTATTCCATAATAAGCAAAATGCCGTTGAATGGAAAGGGGGATCTACCTTTTTTGTATCCCAAATGTACCAAAAAACATACAGCATGTTCCAGCATTACTTTTTTCTTTCCCGAACATACTATCAATAAAGCTTTTTAAGGAGGAAAGATGATGGCAAATAGAAGCAATCAATTACTCGTTCCTGGCATCGAACAATATTTGGATCAGGTGAAACTTGAAATTGCCCAGGAATTTGGAGTTGTTCTTGGATCTGATACTGTTGCCAGAGCAAACGGATCCGTAGGCGGAGAAATTACAAAGCGCCTCGTCAAACAGGCACAGTCACAATTATCCGGCAATAAACAGCAATAAGAAAAGCGCAAGGCGCCCGCTTATCGGCGACAAGCACAAGACGAATTGCGAGAGGCAGGTTCTCAGCCACCACAGCAATTCGGCTTGATCCTTGCGCCGATGGCTCCTGGAGCTGGACATAACGCAACCTTTGTTTGAAGAGAAAATTCGCTAAACTTTATACTTTCGTTAAGAGCAATAAAAGAAGCAGTCCCTGCTTTTTGCAAAATACAGGGACTGCTCCATTACTTATTTACTTGAAGATTGAAGAACGGCCTTTTTCTTTGACGTAACATAACCAGAAACTGCAATGAGGATAAGGACAATCCAGAATGTCAGTTTCCATTCAAACGATTCCGGAAAGTGAGGGTTCAATATACCGAGCTTCTGATGAGACAATGTCAGCACTGCCAGTTTTACCCCCACCCATCCGACAATCAAAAAGGCGGATGTTTCCAAGCCTGGATATTTAGACAACAGGCTTACAAAAGAATTCGCCGCAAATCTCATGATGATGACCCCGATTAGTCCGCCCAACAGCATCACAAGAAATTGTCCTCCGTCAATGCCTCCAATCTGAAACCATCCCGTCGGTTTCAATGTAACGGCAAGCACCACTGCAGCAAGCATTGAATCAATTGCAAATGCGATATCAGCCACTTCCACTTTGAAGACAGTGAACCAAAATGACCGGCTTTTGCTTTCTTCTTTTATCTTTTTTTCATTTTCGGCACCCGTATACTTTTTAAGGAGGTAGTGAACAGCCAAAAATAACAAATAGGCTGCACCAATTGCTTGAACCTGCCATACATTAACTAAAAACGTAATTAAAAACAATGCCGTGAAACGGAAGAGGAAGGCGCCGAACAAACCATAGAATAAGGCTTTCCTCTGCTTATCTTTTGGAAGGTGCTTCACCATGACAGCCATGACGACTGCATTGTCCGCTGCCAATATTCCTTCCAGGCCGACCAGTACAACAAGCACCCACAAATACTCCAACATCATTGATAATTCCAAATAAAACCCCTCCCGCGAAAATGATCAACATTCCCATCGGCAGCCTTTATCGGAAAATCAAAAAGACCCTTGCCCGATGGGCAAAGGTCTTGCTGGACATGTTCATGCCAACAAAGCCGGTGAATTTCTTCACGAATTGACGACTTTGTTTCAAATAAGCCCAATAAAGCTCATTTGATGCTACTCCCCTTTGACTATAAGTCAAGCTTATGTTGTTTTTTTCATTATAATTTATAATTGATGAAAAAGCAATGAAAAATTGAAACTATGCCCGCGTTTTCTTTTCCTTCCTGTTCATCCTTCTTGTTTCCGGGTCAAACAGGCTGTAAACAACCGGAATCACGAACAGAGTAAGGAATGTACTGCTGATCAAACCCCCGATAACTGCGACACCCATGGGCTGGTTCATTTCCGTGCCTTCCCCAAGGCCCAGGGCCAAGGGTACCAGCCCCAATATCGTTGTCAATGCAGTCATAAGAATTGGACGGACCCGGTCCTTGACCGATACGACGAGGGCCTCATAGCTTGAAAGGCCTGCCGCTTTCCTTTGATTGATATAATCGACAATCACAATGGCATTATTCACCACAATCCCTGCAAGTATAATGATTCCGATCAAAGCAGGTATGCTGAGCGGGATCCTTGCCATCACAAGCGCGGCTGTCACTCCGATTGCCATAAGCGGTACTGTGAACATGATGACGAACGGATATTTGAAAGACTCAAATTGTGCGGCCATTACGATGTAAACTAAAATGATCGCCAGTACAAAGGCCATGATCATGTCATTGAACGAGTCTTCCAACAGTTCTGTTTCACCGCTGAAGGTGATTTCGGTCTCATCAGGTAAATTCAAATCAGCAATCGTTTCTTCTACCTTTTTGGACATATCGCCGATATTTGTGCCCGTATCGTATTTTAAAGTGAATTCAACGGAATCCTGCTGGTTGATTCTTTGAATTTCCACAGGCCCGGTGCCCGTTTTAATTTTTGCGACATCCTTCAGTTCCGCATAACCACCGCCAGGTGTTTTGATCAAAAGAGTTTTAAGTTTGTCGATGTCCCTTGTGATTTTCTTATCATATTTTACATAAACCCCGTATACATCAGAACTGTCGCCGATAATCTGAGTCGCCTGCACTCCTCTGGTCACATCATTCACTGCCGATGCAATTTGTCCAGGTGCAAGTCCTGCTTCAAGGGCTTTGTCCCTGTCAACGATGATTTGGATCTCTTCGACCGTATCACCTGAGCTTGTGGACAAATCCGTTACATGATTCAATTTCTCAAGAGCGGCATATATTTTATCAGTGCTTTCATCAAGCCGGGATTTGTCTGTATCACCGACATTAAACGTCAATGTCTGGGGTGTGAGCCCTGATGCCGCATCCACATTGAACTTGATGGCTGTTCCCTTTTTAACATCTTCAACCTTATCTTCAAGCCTCGGCTTCAATCCGTCTACAAATTCAAATACGGATTCGTCCCTCTTACCCAACGGCTTAAGCTTGATATACATTTCGGCCGTATTGCTTTTAGAGGTTCCCTGGAATGACGATTCCTGTGTTGATCCGATCAGGCTGACATACGTATCGACGATTATCTCATCTTTCAGTTCATTTTCAATCGCTCCGACAACTTTTTCCGTTTCTGAAAGGGCTGAGCCGTTTTCCAATTCCAGATTAATACTGAAAAACCCTTCATCTGTCGGAGGAAGAAATTGCATACCGACCGTAAATAAGCCCAGACCCCCTCCAACGAATAACAGCAGCGATGTGAACAGTACGAAAAAACGGTGCCTCAAAGACCAGCGAACTGTCCTGTCAAGGAAATTCATCGGTTTGGACCTGCGCCTTCTTGCCTCATAATCCCCCTTCGGCGTTTTCAGCCATCTGCTTGCAAGCATCGGAATGACTGTCAACGCTACAAACAGTGAAGCAAAGAGGCTGAACGAAATGGTAAAAGCAAATTCTTTAAACAATTGGCCAAGAAGCCCGCTGATAAAGACGACCGGCAGGAAGACGGCAACGGTTGTCAGAGTCGAAGCTGTGATGGCACCTGCAACCTCTTTTGCCCCTTCCCTTGCTGCAGTCTTTGGATCTTTTCCCATGGAGAGATGCCTGTATATATTTTCAATGACGACAATGGCATTATCGACAAGCATTCCAATTCCCAGGGCAAGAGCTCCAAGCGTCATAATATTCAATGCAAAATCAGCAAAAAACATCAGGACAAATGTGACAATAACCGAATAGGGAATCGCAATGCCGATGATGATCGGGCTTTTTACATTCCTTAAAAACAGGAACAGGACAAGCATGGCCAACGCTCCCCCGATCAAAAGCGATGAGGCGATATTGCCGATGGCCATGCGGATGTAGTCACCCTGGTCGAATAGGACGTTCGCTTCAATATCCTTGAATTGATCTTTCTTCAACAATGTTTTTAATTCTTTTTGGAATCCTTTGGAAACATTGGCCGTGTTCGCGTCTGATTCCTGCAAAACACTTAGAAGGACAGAAGGAAGCTCATCCGTTCTTGTGATCATTCTTTCATCCTGTTTCTCCTGTTTCACATCTGCTACGTCTCGGATCCTGATTTTCTCGCCGGTCAATGGATCAGCCGTGACAACCAGTTTTTCGATCTCCTTGGTTGAATGCAAAGAACTGATAATTCTTGTCGTCAATTCTTTTCCATCCGTCAGAACCGTTTCGCCGGGCATGGAAATATTATTTGCCTGGATCAGATTAACAATATCCGATTGCGAAAGACCGTATTTTTTTAAAAGATCCTGATCAAGAGTGATGTTGATCTCTTCCGTCAGCTTTCCGGTCACATTTACGTTGGCAACGCCTTCAACTCTCGTCAGCTCGGTCGTCAATTGATCCGCAAGCTTTCTCAATGATTGTTCATCCTTATCTGACTTCAATGAGAGTTGGATGACAGGAAATTGTGAAGGGTCGAATTTCAATAGCCTTGGTTTGGACGCATCGGAAGGGACAGGCGTTTGATCGATCCTCTGCAAAATATCATTTTGGACATCATCAATCAAAGTTGACCATGTGAACTCAAGTACAATTAAATTCGAGCCTTCCTCTGAAAAAGACTGCACATTTTTAATTCCCGGGAGCGTTGCCAAATTCGCCTCCAGGGGTTTTGACACTTTTTCAACAACTTCAGTCGGGCTTGCTCCTTCATAAGTTGTCACCACTACCGCAATAGGGGGATTGATTTCAGGAATCAATTTGAGCGGGATTTTTAACAATGAAACAACCCCAAGGATGATGACAAGGAACATTGTGACAATCGTAAAAACAGGTCTCCTTATCGCAAAATTGCTTAAGTTCACGAACGAAACTCCTTTCGGATAAAAGAACGATTTACTAACTGTTAATTATAACAGTTTTGTATTTAATATTTATACTCCCCTGCCGTGAATTGAGCTTTTTCACAAATACGGTTAAGAAAAGCGCAAGCGCCCGTTTAGCGACGTACAAACTGGAGCATTCCGCAATGAGATAAAGGAAACACGGCGAGGTACGAGCCGATGTTGACTTATCGTAGGAGGAGGCGCGAAGTCTGCTAGTCGATAGGCGCTGGCCGCCTTAAAGCGCCACGTCCTGTGGCGCCGGCGGCACTAGGACCTCCTGTCCGTCGAAGCTAGACAACAAAAGGATTTGTTCAAAATTTTAAAGCTAAAACATCTTATACTTTCTCTGAAAAAAAACAGAGGAACCTCTTTCGAGGCTCCCCTATCATGCAAAAACCGATGCTAAATCTATGTTTAGCCCATCAAAAATAGATACCTTTACTTGATCCACTTCTGTATAAAGATCTGGACGGCCATATCTTTGGTTCTCCTCCAGTGTAAAGACACTGACTATTTTTTCCTGTGGTTCCACAATCCAATATTCTTTCACTTTCGCCCGTTCATATAAATTAAATTTCTCTATTTTATCTTTTCTGGCTGTTGAAGGTGAAATGATTTCGATAATCAGATCCGGACTTCCTTTGCAGCCGCTGTCATCTAATTTCGATTGATCACAAATTATCGAGATATCTGGTTCACATACGTTCTTACTATTCTCCCAACCATTCGCTTCATCTTCCAAATCAAATACAACGTGAAACGGAGCCGGGTATACTTTACATTCCTTTCCTATTAAAAAATTGGCTATCTGCCGATGCAATTCCGATAATATTTCCTGATGGATTCTTGAAGGTGCAGCTTGAAAATAAGGGCTACCATCAATGATTTCGATTCTTTCATTGTCCGGCCACGATAAATAATCGGCATAAGTGTGAATCCGGTTCTCTATCGGCAATGACATCAAACTCACCTCAAACCAAATTTTTACCCATTATACCATGAAGACTTCCTTTCAAGACACCTAAGTCAATCAATTTCCATTGGATCCCGCAATTGGATTGCCGGATTTTTATCCATAAACCAGCGCAATGCAAAATCATTCTCAAACAGAAAGACAGGATTGTCGAATCTGTCTTTAACAAGCAAGCTTCGCTGGCTGGACAACGATTCATCTATCTGATCATTTTCAATCCATCTGGCAATCTTTGAACCCATCGGCTCCATGATGACGTCCGAATTATATTCATTTTTCATCCGATGGACAAATACTTCAAATTGGAGCTGGCCGACTGCACCGAGAATATAATCCTCCATGCGGTAAGTCTTGAATAATTGGACGGCGCCTTCCTGAACAAGCTGGTGAATGCCCTTTTGGAAGCTTTTTTGCTTCATGACATTTTTTGCTGTCACTTTTACAAATAACTCAGGTGTAAATTGAGGAAGCTTTTCATATTGGATGATTTTTTTGCCTTCGGCAATCGAATCCCCAATCTGGTACGTCCCTGTATCGTAAAGGCCGATAATATCCCCGCTTACCGCTTTATTGACTGTACTTCTGTCATCCGCCAAAAATTGGGTGGACTGCGACAATTTAAATTGCTTCCCGGTCCTTGCAAGTGTCACGGACATGCCTCTTTCAAATTCACCGGAACAAATTCTTACGAAAGCGATGCGGTCACGGTGGGCCGGATTCATATTCGCCTGGATTTTAAAAACAAAGCCGGAAAACCCTTCTGACGCCGGATCGATTTCACCTAAATTTGACTTTCTCGGCTGCGGAGAGGGAGCAAACTTCAGGTACGTTTCCAAAAAAGTTTGTACCCCGAACGCTGTCAGAGCACTTCCGAAAAATACTGGCGTCATCTCACCTTCATTCAGCTTTTCAACGGAAAATTCATTCCCTGCCTCGTCCAAAAGCATGACTTCTTCAAGCGCCTGATCATATAGGCCCGTTTGTTTGATCGGGTGATCCCCGATGACTTCGCCGTCATCATCCAACGGAAGGAAACGGCTCGCTTCATCAGTACGGTACTGTTCAATTCTTTTATAATAGCGGTCATAGATGCCGTAAAACTCTTTTCCCATTCCGATCGGCCAGTTCATCGGGTACGTCTCAATATCAAGCACCTCTTCTATTTCTGCCAGCAGTTCAAGAGGCTGCCTTCCCTGCCTATCCAGTTTATTGATAAAAGTGAAAATCGGAATTCCGCGCATCTTGCATACCTTGAACAGCTTTAATGTCTGTTCTTCTATCCCTTTGGCCGAGTCGATGATCATTACGGCGCTGTCCACCGCCATCAAGGTTCTATACGTATCTTCGCTGAAGTCCTGGTGACCTGGTGTATCAAGTATATTGATCCGGAAATCATCATATTGAAACTGCATCACGGATGATGTTACGGAAATGCCGCGCTGCTTTTCTATTTCCATCCAATCCGATGTAGCATATTTTCCTGTCTTTTTCCCTTTAACCGTCCCGGCATCCCGGATGGCTCCGCCAAATAAAAGGAGTTTTTCAGTCAAAGTCGTCTTTCCCGCATCCGGGTGGGAGATAATTGCAAAGGTCCTTCTGGAATTCACTTCTTTTGCCAAATCGTTTGCCATCACATAAATCCTTTCATTTCAATCTCTTTATAATCTTATTCCTCCAGAAACCGAATTGCAATCATCGATTTTAGACAAAAAGAAAAGCCCTCCAGGGCCAATTTGATGAACAAAGAAACGCTAGTTTATATTCTTTTTAAATCGCGCAATTCAGTTTCTTGCTCGAGAGAGCGCATAGCAAGCGATTCCAGTATCTTGTCCTGGCGCTCTTGTCCATGTTTTAAAGAGGCTATTTCACCGTGTACTTTATGAACATCCATTGTAAGAGATTCCAGTTTGGCATCGGTTTCTTCCTGACGGTCAATGACGGCCCGGATTAAATGAGTGTTTTCATTTAATTGATCTTTAACAAGCTTAAATTCCTCTTTGAATTCCGATCTGACGGAACTTATTTCCTCTTTAAGTTCTAATCTGACAGAATCTATTTCTTCTTTAAGTTCTGATTAACAGAACCTATTTCTTCTTTAAGTTCTGATCTGACAGAGCCTATTTCCTCTTTAAGTTCTGATCTGACAGAGCCTATTTCCTCTTTCATCAGCCCCATCTCTTCTTTCATAATCCCCATTTCTTCTTTTGTTGCCTGCTGATCTTTTTCAATGGCTGTTACTTTTTGAAGTATGGCTTCGAGTAATTGATGATCCGTCATTTTTATCACTCTTTCCATCCATTTTGGTTAACACACACGCCTACATTGATTTTACCAAAGTACATGTTAATTACATTTTACGATTTCTCAAATAGAAAGCAATATGTATAAGCGCTCCCTCCTTATTTTCTTAATTTATAATTCTTCTGTTACTGGCATTATACCAAACGTATGTTTTCTTTCCGAGTGAAAATACAGAAAAGTAAAAAAGCATCCCCGGTAAAATTCGGTGAATGCTTTTTCCCCAAACTATTTTATATCCTTCATTGAGTCATCAGAAACCGGTACATCAAGCATATTTGCACGCCTGCTGTTGGTTGCGATAATATAGATGGCTGCAAACACAATCAACAAAGCAATAATAGACCCTAGGTTGAACAGCCCTTTTTGTGAATACCATACAATCGAATATCCTATCGAGCCGGTGAATAAGGCATAATAGACAAACGGGAACAGTGTCTTCCTTATGACTGTACCTTCTTTTCCCAGGAGCCCTACAACCGCTGATGCTGCAACGACATTGTGGACGCAGATCATATTACCTGCCGCTCCTCCCACTGACTGCAATGCGACAATCCAAGTAGGATCCACTCCAATTTGCGATCCGACATCATATTGGAAAAGGGAGAACATCATATTGCTGACAGTATTGCTTCCCGCTATAAATGCGCCGATCCCCCCTATGAAAGTGGCAAAAAACGGCCAAAACTCTCCCGCAAGCGCCGCTACGCCGTTGGCGAGTTCAATCGGCATCCGCTCATATCCTGCTGCACCCCCTCCGGTGTTTAAGAAGACCTGAACCATCGGGACGGTAAAAATCAATGCCGTTGATGCAGCCAGTGCTGTTTTTCCAGATTGAGCCCAGGCTCTCTTGTATCCGTTGCCATTCATACCGTGCAAGAAGAATGTAATGATGGATACCAGTATAAATATCGTACCTGGTGAATGAAGCGGCTGGAAGCTCGCTGTTATGCCCGAATCAAACATGTTTTCAAATGCGATTGTCCAAGACTGGGTCCATTCCAAAAACGGGAGGAACTTCAACCTTGTCAATACAAGGAAAAGACCAACGAGAACATAGGGGGACCAGGCTCTTACCATGCTCATGGATCCGCTTTTGTGTGCAATATCTTTCAGGACGACCTTTCCGGTCCACTCCGGATCCCATTTTGACTCATCCTCAAAATTCCACGTTTCTTCCTTTGGCGGCAAAAGGAATCCCTTTTTTGCAGCAGAGATAACAATAACCAAGCCCAAAAGGCCGCCGGTCATGGATGGGAATTCTGGTCCAAGCGTATTGGCTACAATCACATACGGAATCGTCATGGCAAATGCAGCAAAAAGGGCAAATTTCCATACTTTAAGCCCTTCAGTAAAAGACTTGTTCTTGCCAAAAAATCTTGTCATCAACGAAACAACAAAAAGTGGGATCAACGTCCCGGCAATCATGTGTAGAATAGAGGCTTTGCCGCCGATCATCGTTACCAATTGAAGGAAATTATTGCTTATGCTCGGGTCAGCCGACAAACCCGTTTGAATCCCGACCAAAACAGGCGTGCCGACCGCTCCGAACGTAACCGGCGTGCTTTGAATCACCATACCGGCCACAACCGCAGCCATTGCCGGGAAGCCCAATCCAACAAGCAAAGGAACAGCTACCGCAGCAGGAGTCCCAAATCCTGCGGAACCTTCGATGAAAGAACCGAAAAGCCAGGCGATAATAATCACTTGGATTCTCCGGTCTTCCGAAATGTCCGTAAACCCTTGGCGGATCGTTCTCATCCCGCCGCTTTCCTGCAAAGTATTCAACAGCAAAATGGCTCCAAAAATAATGTATAAAAGCGTAATGGCTACAATGACGCCATTAATAGTTGCGGCAGTGACATTTAATCCGGGAACCTTCCAGACAAAAAGTGCCAATACAACAGCCAAAACATAGGAAATAGGCATCGCCCTGCTCGCAGGCCACCTAAGACCAACCAGAAACACACCTACAGCAATAATGGGCAAGAGAGACAAAAAAGCAAGCAAACCGGTACTCATTTTGCACTTTCCCCTTTCCTTATTGATAAGTGCCCTATTCTTGAGGTGATCTGTTGTTCTATGAGGCTTTTAATATATTAAAAATATCTGTAAACATACTTATTTTACCGATATTAGTTTGACCTTTTGATCAGGCTTTTTTCAACTCCTGTTTGATTTCGGCACACTTCCCGGGTGTAGGGAACAGCTTACCTGCATTCAGCAGATTGTCATGGTTGAATACCTTCCTTATATCCGTCTGGGCAATAATTTCTTCATCCGTAAAAACAAACCGCATCTCTTCTTTCTTTTCGATCCCGACGCCGTGTTCGCCTGTAATCGTTCCGCCCGCATCTGCGCAAGCTTTCAAACAGGCACTGCCAGCTTCTATGGCCTTTTCAGTTTCGCCCGGTACACGGGAATCAAACAATACCAACGGATGAAGGTTCCCATCTCCTGCGTGAAAAATATTCGCTATCCGCAGTCCTGACTCTTGGCTGATTTCATTGATTTTACTTAAAACTTCAGGGAGCTTGCTCCGGGGAATGACACCGTCCTGAACAAGATAATCATGCGAGATGGCTCCCATTGCCCCAAAGCCGGTTTTTCTGTTTGCCCACCATCTTTCTCTTTCTGCTTCATCTCTCGCTGCCCTTACTTCCCTGACATTCCGGTTTCTGCAAACTTCCAAAATTTGATTGATCTGCTCCTCTATCCCTGCACGAATGCCATCCACTTCAATTAAGAGAAGGGCCTCAATATCTTTGGGATGGCCGACAGGAAATGCGGCAGCTTCCACCCCTTCAATCGCAATTTTATCCATCATCTCAAGGGCGGCAGGTACAATGCCGGCAGAAATGATGTCAGACACTGCCTGGCTTCCGTCTTCCACCCTGTCAAAATAAGCGAGCACTGTCTGCTTCGCTTCGGGATTTTTTAAAATCCTCACGGTGATTTTCGTGACGATGCCAAGAGTCCCCTCCGATCCTGTCAAAAGCCCGAGCAAATCATAACCAGGTGCATCAGGAATTCCATTTTTCCCGATTTCAACCACTTCACCATTTGGCAGTACGACCTCCAATCCCAATATATGATTGGTTGTCACACCATATTTCAGGCAATGTGCCCCTCCGGCATTTTCGGCTACATTGCCGCCGATCGTGCAGCAATATTGGCTCGATGGATCCGGTGCATAATAATACTCTTGATCTGAAACGGCATGTGTCAATTTCAAATTGATGAAGCCAGGTTCAACGACAGCCCGCCTGTTTTCGAGATCGACACTCAGCAGTCTCTTCATCCTTGTCAGGCTGATGATCACTTCACCGTTGATCGGAATGGCACCGCCGCTCAGCCCCGTCCCGGCCCCTCGTGCCAAAAATGGCAAACCGTTTTCTGAACAGTATTTGACGACTGCCGCCACCTCTTCCGCATTTTGCGGAAAGACAACCGCCCTTGGCAAATATTTTTGTACGGTGAATCCGTCGCAATCGTAAGCGGCCAGATCCGCTTTTTTAAATAAAATTGAACCGGGGCCTGAGACGAGGGTTGCCAATTGAATGATATGCCTGTCTTTTGTGTACACCTTACTTGCCACTGCCTTCCACCTCCCTGCCTTCCTTTTGATAAGCCCAATCCAGCAATTGAACCGTATGAACGATCTTTTGATTACGGCCGTACTTTTGGACTCCAAGCGCCATCTGCAGCATGCAGCCCGGGTTGCCCATCGAAATCATCTCAACTTCTTCCGGGACATTTTCCATTTTGCTTTGCAGCACTGCATCGGCCATCTCAGGGTTGGTAATATTGTAGATTCCTGCACTGCCGCAGCATCTGTCGGCGTTTGGCATATGAACCATTTTTACACCGGGAATATCCAGCAGCAGGTCACGGGGTTCCTGCCGCACTCCCTGTCCATGGGCCAAATGGCAGGCATCGTGGTACGTGATCGTCGTTTCAATGGGTGCTTTCGGTATTTCGTATCCTGTATCATGAAGATATTTTGCGACATCAACCACTTTCTCCGAAAATTTTTCTGCGCGCGCCTTCCATTCAGGGTCCTGGCGGAACAGTTCATGATACTCTTTCATCATGGAACCGCAGCCTGCCGCATTGACAACAACGTTTTGTGCTTCTTCGAATGCTTCTATATTCTGCTTGGCAAGCTTCCTGCCCGTATCCCTGTCGCCGGCATGAACATGCAGAGCACCGCAGCATGTCTGATTTTCCGGGATCATGACATCGTTTCCATTTCGCGTCAGCACATTGATTGTCGCTTCATTCACGTCGGCGAACATCACATCCATCACGCAGCCAGTAAGCATAGCAACTTCCGCTTTCTTATCCCCTTGGGCTTTTATCACTTTTTCGTTCTTATATTTTTTCCGGACAGGCTCCCGGACCTCAGGCATGATTCCTTCCATTTCAGCCAGGTGGTCCGGCATGATATTGATCAAACCCGTTTTCCGCACAGCTGTCTGCATACCGCTCTTTTGGTAAAATCTCAGCAGTTTTCCAAGCTTGTTCATCCGTTCTGGATAAGGGAACAGTTTTTCCAGGAATAATTTGCTGACTGTGCTCTTCCAGCCTGTAAGTGGCATTGCCTGGCGGATCTGCCCTCTTGCTTCTTCAATAAGGCCGCCGACATTCACATCAGCAGGACAGGCGGTTGTGCACGCCCGGCAATCCAGGCAGTCAAAAACCGGATCAATCAGTTCCTCATTGACTTCAAGGCGCCCCTGGGCAACTGATTGGATCAAATGCACCCTGCCTCTTGGCGAATGCTGCTCCTGGCCTGTGATTTCATAGGTCGGGCAGGATTCAAGGCACATGCCGCAATGAACACAATCCGCCCATTTATTTGGATCAGGGGGATCATTCCAGAGATAATTGCCCAATTGCATCGTGGTACATGCAGGTTCCTGAGTGATTTCCTTCTCTATCGTTGCCACTATTAAATCCCTCCCAAAAACCTTTGCGGATTCAAAATGCCGTTCGGATCAACCGTTTTCTTGATTCCCTCCATCAGGAAAAAATAAGGAGGTTTCTCTCCCCATGTGTCGATTTGCTTTCTTTGCTTATACGGCAAATGGGTGACAGTTGCATATCCGCCGTACTCCCTTGCTTTTTCCCTTAATTGCAGGATTGTATCGGCCACCAAACTTTCTTCTCCTTTCATTACTGCCCGGCATAAGCCGTGCCCCATTCCCCCATGCGCTTGGATTGATAAACGGCCAGGATTTTCCAATTTGATAGTTTCTTCTATTATATGGAGCACGTCCAGATTGACCACGCCTATTTTCACCGACGCCTCCAGTTCTTCCAACGATTCAATGACGGGGTTTTCATAAAACTTATTCCAAAAATCGCAGGCTTCTTCCTCTGAAAGCACTCTGACTTCCGTGCCGTCGGGCCTGAGATCCCTTAAATAATTCTCTTGATACAGAACCGAGCTTTCCACATCTTCAAAAGCGATGGCCAATGTTTTGCTGCGTCTTTCTGTCAACTTTTCGGCAAGTGGCGGGTTAAGCAATTCCAATGACACCGGTTCCAGCATTGAATCAAGCAGGCGGATGCAAAATTTCCTGATCTGATCCATGTTTCCTTCAGGAAATGATATAAGAACGAGGGTCTCATACTTTGGCAGCGGCCTGAGTTTAAATGTAATCTCAGAGAGGACGCCAAGGGTCCCCATGGAACCGATAAACAATTTATTCATATCATAACCAGCCACATTTTTAACGACCTTTCCGCCAGTACGGATGATCGTCCCATTCGGATAAACAACCCTCAACCCGATGACCGAATCCCTTGCCGAACCGTAACCCAGCCTCTTGGGGCCGCTGTCATTCGCAGCAATTACGCCGCCGACTGTAGAGGTTTGCGGTGTAAACGGATCAATGGAAACCCTTTGGTTATAGCGTGAAAGATACTCCTGGAGCTCGCCGAAGCGGGTTCCTGCTTTGACAGTGACCGTCATATCTCCCGGAACATGCTCTACAATCCCGCTGTAACTTTTTAAAGACAATAAAATATCCGTACTTTCAACGAGGCCGCCGCAGCCTCTCTTCGTTCCAGCTCCCATAATAGAAACAGTTTGGCCGGATTGGTCGGCATAGGATAATATATTTGCAATCTCCTGTTCAGACTGCGGGTATACAGTGATATTTCCTCCATTCCCAAGTTCATGATCAGTTTCCCCGGCTGCAAAACGATCTTCAGAAATTACCGCCTTCAATTCAGATAAAATACTGGTTGTTGATATTGGACTCACCACCTATTTATGTAAAGATTATCCTGTTCCTTCATTAAATCACTAAATCTATCTATATTCAATTAATTTTTGAATATACAAACTCTTTTGCATTGGGAAAAACCTTGCGATAATTTATCAACATTCTTAACTTGATAGATTAACATAAAGTGCAGTACAGTTTTTCATTTGCATGCACTTATCTTTCCTTAATGCTTCGGTTGCAAGCGCTGTTTCATACAGTGCTTAAGTGTTTTCATGCTGAATAAAATGATTACAACGGGAAGTAATCAGCACATATAGAAAAAAGTCATGAGCCACATTACATATTCCGATGATTCAAACTGTCAGAAATTATTGATTTCAACTCATCTAAGGAATAAAATTTTAATTAACATCTTGAGGGTTTCGTTTTTAAAAGAAAATAAAGGAGGATATTTTTATGGAACAACGGCAACAGCTGGCTAAGACGTTGAAGCCCCACTGGGTTTGGGCCATCGCATTCGGATCATGTATCGGCTGGGGAGCCTTTGTATTGCCTGTTGATTGGATGTCCATGGCCGGGCCTCTTGGTGTCATTATCGGTTATTCCATCGGAGCACTTCTTATGATCGTTATTGGTGTAAGTTATGGATACCTGGTTGAAAAGCTGCCGGTGTCGGGCGGAGAGTTTGCCTATGCCTATTATGGGCTTGGAAGGTATCATGCATTCTTTTGCGGATGGTTCCTTACACTCGGCTATATGTCAATCGTCGCTTTAAACGCATCTGCCTTGGCCCTGTTGGCAAAGTTTACAATGCCTGCTTTTTTCACTAAAGGGCATCTTTACACGATTGCCGGATGGGAAGTTACGATTGGCGAAATAATCATTGCATGTCTCGCCCTGATTTTCTTTGCTTATTTAAACATTCGTGGAGCCAGCCTTTCGGGGCTCTCACAGTTCATCTTTTGCGTCGGCCTTGTTGTGGCGGTTGTATTATTGACAGTTGGAATGGTTCTGCACCCTTCCAGCTCATTTTCAAACCTCCAGCCTCTTTTTAAGCCGGGAACCTCATCAGTAGCTGCAATTGCTGCCATCATAGCCATTGCGCCATGGGCATATGTCGGATTTGACAATATCCCTCAGGCAGCTGAAGAATTCGATTTCCATCCAAGCAAATCATTCAAGCTGATATTCTGGGCATTGATCTGTGCCGGTTTAACTTATGCCTTTCTCATCATTGCCACTGGTGTTGGCATGCCCTGGATGAATACGGTTGACGCCGGTTTCATGTGGGGAACGGGGACAATTGTTGAAAATGCATTTGGCAGATTTGGTGTCCTTATACTTGCTTTTGCCGTTATGATGGGAATTTTTACAGGACTAAACGGTTTTTATGTATCGACAAGCCGCCTGCTGTTTGCAATGGGGAGAGCGAAAGTCATTCCCGATTCTTTTGGTGAACTACATCCAAAATACGGAACTCCGAAACTGGGCATCTGGTTTACTATGGCAGCTTGTCTCATAGCTCCGTTCTTCGGAAGGCAGGCACTATTATGGGTCGTCGACATGGCTGCCTTGGGAGTTACGATCGCCTACTTCTATACGACATTTGTTGCCTACCGCCTCTTTAGATGGTCAGACCAGGATACTGGAAAAACAAGGGATATCTCGCTCATTGCGCCTGGCAGGAAGCTCATTGCACTTATTGGGGTTATAAGCAGCATCGGTTTCTTCCTATTACTAGTAGTTCCCGGCTCCCCGGGATTTTTGGGAACGCCGTCATGGATTGCCCTGCTTGTCTGGGTGGCACTCGGAGGCACCTTCTTCCTTACAAGATATAAAAATTACAGTGAAATGCCTAAGAAAGATTTGGATCTTTATATTTTGGGCGATTTCAAGGATAGCGAAAATTCAGCCGGTTCCCTAACCACTGAACCCGAAGCAAAATAGTTTTTAATTAAAGCTGCGGCCTGGGCCGCAGCTTTTTTCAAATACTCAGCCTAACCCCCTCCATTCATCCTTTACAATAAACCCTTAAATGAATTTTGCTACCCCCAAGGTTAAAAATATAATAATGACCATTATCAATGCAGCGTTATTCCAAAGTCTGTTTCTGAATTCAGGCCTCACTTCCTTAGAATTCAATAAGAAAAGAAGAGTAATGGCGAGAAGCAGCAGGAATAGCGATCCAAGGGCTGCGTACAGCAAGACTAGTCCAATTGGCTGGTTGAATAAAAGAAGAAGCCATGAAGGAAATGTCAACCAAGCGAGAAATGCCCTGTAAGCTGGATCTTTCTCATCAATCGGCTTTTTGATTTTAACTTCGTCAACCTTCTTTTTTAAATTGCGCATGAAGTCCGCAAAGAGATAAGGAATCCCATTCCACGATCCGATTAATCAGTGATGGCGATCAATGCAGGAAAAGCAGTAGTTTCAATCATTCCTAATGCAACGTTTACGTATACCGCCCTCTTCACCTCTCTTCATATAAAATGGTCAGTTGGACGTTTAACCCCAATTTCCAAGTGCTTATTTATCTTTGGAATGATTTTGTCTAATTCACCTATACTTTCAATGACATAGTGTGCCCCAGCTTCCTTGAACTTCTTGGACACTTGGTCCATTTTGTAAGCAAGATTTTCAGGGCTTAGTGCATTTAATTCCGTTTCTTTTAACCCGAGCTCGCTACTTCCTTTTAAAATTCCTACAGCCCAGGTACCCGCATTAATTCCTTCTTTGATATCGCTGACTGTATCACCGACTTTTACAACATGTTTCATAGGATAGACTTCCAAATTAATGGCATTTTGATAGATCATCCAAGGGTACGGTCGCCCTCCGGGTAAATGATCAGATGTCACCATCGAATCAGGTACATAGCCCCTTTTTCTAGCTTCTGGAGCTACGATTTTCATCATTTCTCCTGTATACCCGGTTGTCGATCCAATTTTCAACCCTTGGGTTCTCAAACGACTTACTAAATCAACTGCCCCCGGAACCGGTTCACAGTATTTTGGAAGGATGGAAAACAGCATCGGTTCAAAATCTTCATAAAGTGCGTCAACGTCCTCTTTCTGGGGAAATCGACCGAATTTTTCCTTCCAAATGTTTGCAATCCGTTCCATTTTGCACATTTCATTGATGTGATCCCATTTCAATAGCCCCATGGGAGCCCGAGCTTCATCATCGGTAACGTTTATTCCCCTCTTTTTGAATACTTCAATAAAAACATCCAGGGGTGCAAAGCAGCCGTAATCTATAATAGTACCGGCCCAGTCAAAGATAATTGCTTCAATTTGTGGGGGTTTTTCATCCATAATGTCAACCTCCTTCATTACAAAACATAGTAATATCTTTTAACCAAAATCATCCTTTAATGTAATGTTATCGCTCATCCTTGGCTTTTTTTGAGAATGTGCCGATTTTTTTATGAATCAGGATTCCACTCATCTTTCACCTGCAGATACCTCAATCAATTAAAATACCAGCCCTTCCGGCTTGTCACCGAACGGGCTGGACTTTTATTTTGTTTATTTTTTCCAATTCTCGTGATCCAAGTGTTTGTATTTATCCAGGAAGCGTGTTGGCATTTTCAGAGCATCTCTCCTGAATGGCGGAGCAAGCTGTGTTCCATCGACGTAGATGTTAAGCACTGCCGGCTTCCTCTTTTCAAGAACTTCTTTTACTACCGGTCCAATTTCCTCCGGCTTGTTGATCGTATAGCCAAGCGCACCCATTGACTTCGCCACTTCCGCAAAATCTGGCGCTTCGATGTCGGAACCGATAAAGCGGTTGTCATAGTAATCTACCTGATTTTTCTTTTCAGCAGCCCAGGACTTGTTGTTAAAGACACATGCGATGACTGGAATGTTCTGCTCTACTGCTGTGCTCACTTCATGCAGGCTCATTCCCCACGCGCCGTCTCCGATGATGGCTGCTACAGGAGTATCAGGTTCGGCAAGCTGGGCACCCATGGCTGCAGGGTAAGCGAAGCCTGTATTACCGAAAGTCAACGCTGCAATATGGCGTCTCGTCTGATTGAATTTCAAGTAAGCATTTGCTGTGGATGATACGTTTCCGATATCGGTTGAAATAATTGTATTTTCAGGAAGCGCTCGCGTCAACTCCAGCAATGCCCTGCGCGGATTGATCGGGTTGCCCGGCTCCATTGCCAGATCAACAAGCTCCTGCTCCCAGGCTTCTTTTCGCTTTGCAATTTCAGCCATGCGCTCCGTGTTTTTCGAAGGCTCAGGCTGTACTTTCAACAACTGTTTATACAGCTCTTCACCGGCTGCTTTTGCGTCACCAATAATTCCCACTTCAATCGGGTGTGTTCTTGCGATATTTCGCGGATTGATATCAACCTGAATGATCTTCGAATTTTTAGGGAAATAATCGATATCGTAGCAAGGCAGTGTTCCAAAGACGGATAGGCGGGTTCCAATCGCAATCAGAACATCCGCGTCTTTTATTGTGTTCATGGCCGCTTTTGATCCCATGTAACCGATCGGTCCGACAGCCAGTGGGTGATCTGCCGGGAATGCGTCATTATGCATGTAAGATACCGCAGCTGGCGCAGATAAATGTTCCGAAATTTTCACAACTGTTTCTACCCCGTCAGCATCTACAGCACCACGACCGGAAATAATAACCGGGTTTTTCGCATCTTTAAGCAGTTCGACTGCTTTTTGAATTAATGCAGGGTCACCGCTTCCTCTTGCATCCGTGCGGTATTGATGCGGTTCAAGGATTTGATCTTCCAATTCTCCATAGAAAAGGTCACGCGGAATATCGTATAAAACCGGGCCGCGTTCAGCATATGCGATCCTGAAAGCTGTGCGCAGACAGTCGGCTACACGGCTTGTGTGCGTCACCCGTACAGTTTCCTTTGTAATAGACTTAAAGATTGATACCTGGTCAGCTTCCTGGAATCCATCCCAACCGATTGTCGGTGTTCCGGCAGATGGGGAAATGACAACCATCGGAGTATGCGCCTGGTATGCGGCTGCCACAGATGTCACCATATTTGTGATCCCCGGTCCATTCTGCCCAATGACGACCCCTGCTGTACCTGATACTCTTGTAAAAGCATCAGCCATATGTGCAGCGCTTTGTTCATGGCGGACAGGGATGAATCTGATTCCTGCCGTCGGAAACAAGTCAAGCATATCCATGAAAGCAGATCCAACTATCCCGTAGATTTCTTTTACATTTTCCTGCACAAGAGTTTCAACAATTGCCTCACTCGGCGTCATTTTCATTTTTTGTCCTGTTACAACCTTTTGTTTTACCGCTTCCTTTTGAGCCATTTCAATTCCTCCCTCACTATGTTAAGTTTGAAAATTTATCATCAACAACTCATGTTGCCAGATACAGATTATGAAGCACCTTTTTCACTTTTCACCGTGCTGCTTTTTAATTGATCCATAAACAATTCCGTTGTTTGTTTTAAAACAGCAGCCTTCCGGCAGGCGATGTAAAAATGCCGGTAAAAAGAAATATCTTTAATCGGGTAAGCTTTCAATAGCTTGAGTTTAAGCTCTTTTTTGATCGCACTTTTTGATATAATCGAAACCCCGAGCTTAGCGGACACTGCAGATTTAACTGCTTCCGTACTCCCAAGTTCCATCACAAGATTCAGGTCCTCCTCCGCCATGCCAGCCTGATTCAAATACTGGCTGACAACAGCCCTAGTACCCGAACCCTTTTCCCTGACGATCAAAGGCGTATCCTTTAACCGTTCAGCCGAAATGGTGATTTCGTTATCGGGAAAATAACCCGGCGCTGCTATTAAAGTCAATTCATCTTCCATAAAAGGCTCCACAATAATCTGGGAATCTTCTATCGGAGTTTCAATCAATCCTACATCAATGAACTGATCCTTAATGTTCGACACTATGTTGTTGGAATTGGTAATGTCGACACTTATTTGAATAAGCGGATAATCATCCTTGAATAATTTTAAAAACTCGGGAAGGACATATTCTCCTATTGTAAAGCTGCAGCCAATTTTCAAATCACCATACATACTGTCCTCAATTTTCAAAATTTCCTTATGGGCAGAGTCGCTCAGGTGAATAATTTTTTTCGCATATTTTAATAAAATTTCGGCGGACTGTGTCATTTCCACTTTTTTTGTTGTCCGTTCAAACAGCTTCGTCCCAAGTTCTTCTTCCAAAGCCTTGATTTGCGCCGAAATGGTCGGCTGTGTTACATACAATATCTTGGCCGCTTCGGAGAAACTTTTCTTCTCGGCCACTGCCACAAACGTTTTCAGCCTTTCGTAATCCATTAGTGGTTCCCTCCCCGAGTTATTATTTAGGGAAAAAATTAAAGACTACGAATCACCGATTCTACTGTTTCAACTACAAAGTCCAAATCCTCTTCAGTGCTTGTTAATGGCGGCGCTATAATAATGACATTGTTTAATCCCGGCACCGTGTCCCCATTTCTTCCGATGATCAAACCGCGCTTCTTGCATTCAGCCAAGATACTGCCCATTTTTTCATCATCAAGCGGCTCTTTCGTCTCCTTGTCGGCGACCATTTCAATTCCCACCAGGAAGCCTGCCTGCCTCACTTCTCCAACATATTTGTGATCGCTTAATTGATGGAGTCTTCCAAGCTTTGATTCTCCCAGTGCTTTAACCCGCCCCACAATATTTTCCCTTTCAATAATGTCGATATTGGCGAGAGCGACGGCACATGCTGCAGGGTGTCCGCCATAAGTGGAAACATGCCGGAAGTGATTATCTTTGCCCTGTTTTTTGAACACTTCATAAATCTCAGATTTAACGGCTGTAGCCCCAAGCGGCAAATACCCGCTCGTCAATCCTTTTGCCATTGTTACAATGTCGGGTTGAACTCCTTCGGCATGCTGGAATCCGAACATTTCCCCGGTTCTTCCATATCCGGAAACAACTTCATCCATGACGAGCAAAACATTATATTTTTTACAAATCTCCTGAACGCGTTGAATATATTTGATTGAAGGTACGATGACACCTCCCCCGGAGATAAACGGTTCCATAATAAAAGCGGCCACTGATTCCTCGCCTTCATGCTGAATAGTGCTTTCAAGAAGATCGGCAGCTTTCAAATCCGTTTCTTCAGGCGTTCCATCAAACAGGGAACGATAGCTGTATGGAGGATGGACATGCAGGAATCCAGGAACACCCGGATCATATTTCACACGACGGTTGGCTTGTGCTGTTGCACTCAGCGCTCCAAGCGTGGCTCCATGATACCCTCTATATCGGGAAATGATTTTATATTTTCCTGGATTGCCACTCTGGTTATGGTACTGTCTTATGATTTTGAAGGCGGTTTCATTTGCCTCAGAGCCGCTGTTTGAAAAGAAAACCTGATAATCAGCCCCAAGCAGTTCGCTGATTTTGCCGGCGAGACGGACAGCGGGCTGATGGTTCATCGTCAACGGAAAATATGACAGGGCTTTCATTTGTTCTGCCGCTGCATCAACAATCTCCTGTCTCCCATGACCAAGATTCAAACACCACAATCCGGAAACGCCATCAAGGTAGCGATTGCCATTTTCATCTGTAAACCAGGAGCCTTCACCGGAAACAGCCACTGTTGGCTCTGCATTGGGATTATAGCGGGTGATCGCATTCCAAAGGTGTGTTTCATTTGATTGCGGACCTTTCCTCAATTCAACTTCAGTTTTCATACTCCAAACCTCCATTTCATGACATTGTGACGTCCGAACCAGTTGAGATACCGGAGTTGAACTCAGTATAAAACATCAAGTTTTATATTTCAATTAATTTCATCTATTCAGACATTTGATCATTCTATTATATTTATAAGGTTTGCTGATAAATGCCCTGATCAACCAAATTTTCGTGACAAATTTACTTTGAATGTGTACATGTCACTCCTGTAAAAAGCGGTTTCCAGTTCAATGATTTGCCCAGCTTCGTTTTTGATCACTCGTCTTACTGTCATCACGCAGGCATCAGACGGTATGTCCAGATACTCACGGTCCTCTTCCAATAATGGCCCGCAGGAAATGGATTGATCGGCTTCTGCGAACCGGATTCCGAGTTCGTTCTGAACCAAATCGTATAAAGTTGCATTATCCAAATCATATTTAGCTAATTCCTCTCCGATTTCCACCGGATAATAATGCCGTTCCACGCCAATCGCTATATCGTCGGCAAAGCGTACCCTTTTGATAAAATAGGCTTCCCTGAATCCCGTCAGACCCTGTATATAAGGATCCGGCGTTGTTTTGTAATGAGTAATCAGCTTGGCTCCCGGCTTCATCCCCATTCCGCGTATAACTTCAGTTGTGCTGCTTAAATGTCCCAGCCAATCCTGGATCGGTTTCAAGGAAACAAAGGTGCCTTTCCCATGCTTCTTTTCAAGTATCCCTTCCCTGACCAATAAGTTGATGGCTTCCCGGACAGTACTCCGGCTTACGTTAAATTTTTCCATTAACTGTCGTTCGCTCGGAATTTGTTCAGTATAAATGCCATCGGCGATATGCTGTTCAATCAGATCTTTTAGTTGGATGTGCAGCGGAATTGGATGATTATAATCAATTTTCACATCCGTCCCCCTCCCGTTGGTTAATTAATAAAAGAATATCAAATCCATGTAAAAAGTAAAGGCGAAGAAATCCAAAATTCTGGTTTCTCCGCCTCCATAAAATAGTTTTAAAAACCTCTTATGCCGATTTTTTTGTACGGATGAAGTTCCGGTGTTCCAAAAATCCAGTCCCCAATATAACTCCCGCCACAATAAAAATAAATCCAAGCCATTGAGTGGAATATATTTTCTCGCCCAAAAATAAAAAGGCTCCGACAAGCGAGAAAAAAGGCGATAAGTTTAAAAACAGCGACGCCTGCCCCGCTCCGATTTTCTGTATTGCGTGATTGTAGATGAGGTGTCCAAAAGCCGTCGCAATGACTCCGGAAGCGAAAAATACGAGCCAGGCTGTAAGATTGCCGGTTTTCAATGTCGCCAATCCTGCCGGTTCCACAGCAAGGCTGAATGAAAAAAGCATCACCGAACCCATCATGAGTGAAAGCCCCGTTACTGCCTGTGTTCCTACTGTATTGGACATTTTGTTTATTAAAATAAAACTGACAGCCTGTGATAATACCGCACAAAATATGAAAATATCACCGACGGCGAAGCTGAATGAGGCTCCCGGCTGCATAAGCATGATCAATGCTACTCCCGAGAAACCGAAAATCAGTCCAAGTATCCGGAAGACAGTCAACCGGTCTCCCAGAAACAGAGCCGCCGCAACAGTTGTAACGATTGGAACTGAGCCGAGTATCAGCCCGCCGTTGGCGGCGCTTGTCTTGCTCAATCCAACAGAAAGGAAATAATGGTGGCCGAGGACTCCGAATACGGCCACCAGAGCTATGAACAATATATCTTTTTTCGTAAGCTTTTTCATTTCACTGCGATAAAACAACATGGGCGCAAGCGTGAGGAAGGCAACGAAAATCCGCAATGATGTAATCGTCACTGGTGCAAAATGTGTGACTATAATTTTAATGGCGGTGACATTGAAGCCCCATACCACCATCACCATGATGACTAAAAAATATAAATGCCATTTTTTCATCAAATCCCCCGCTTGCTGTCCGGTTCTAAAATTATCTAAATTGATTGTATCACAGATAAGAAGATTTCCGGCTAAAAATGCTACTGTGGTCTGTCCGTGGTCACATAGGTGCCGGCAATCAAATCATGAATCCCTCTTTTATCTTCCCTCAGACCAACCATAAATGCACTCACGATCAAAGCAATTCCAAGCGTAACTGCATAAACGAGACCAGTCACAAAAGTCCGCAGAAGCATAGTCCCAATTCCCACTTTTCCGCCATCGACCTTCACAATCCGGACGCCGACAATTCTTTTGCCGACCGTGTATCCCATCCAGACTACGGGAAGAATCAAATAATATAAAAAGCTTAGCAGATTGGTAAGAGTGTTTCCTTCAGACTCACCTGTCAAAATGTAACTTAATATGCCCAGCGGGACACCAACAACGATCGCATCCAATAATAGTCCAAGCAGCCTTCTCCAAAACCCACCCGGATTTTGAACCATCATCCCCACTCCCTTTTAATTTATTTTCCTCTGTCCTCCTGAATATTTGTCCATTTAAATACATTCCATACAATGAGCAAAAATATGAAATAACCGATAAATGTATACCAATGCTTCCACTCGCCTGCATGCCAAAACATACCCAACGATTCCGATAATACCTCCAAAACGGGACCTGCCATACTAAACAATACGATCAAAAGCCCCCTCCCCGCTTTGTTCATTCTGATTCCAGCCCAAAGAAAAAACCAAGTAAAAACGGGCAGGCCCGCTAGATTAAAAACGATATGAATTTTGAAAACATCAGCAAAGGGCCGGACCGGAAATGAGTACATGCCCATTCCTGTAAAATAAAGCTCAAGGTATGTTCCCAACAACATAGCGAATACAATGGCCGGAAAATAGACGGGCTCATTATATAAAAACCGTCTTTTTTGCAAGTACTGCCAATTCAAGATTTTGAAGGGTTTCACAATAATCACCTGTTATTTTTCCATTTACCGGCTCTTCTTTTTCTTTTAAATAGACAACAACACCGGGATCATAAAACCAGTCACCAGTTTCAGCGGGCCGGTGCTTCATATTTGGCCATGCATGTTCAAGCTTGGGACTATACAACTTTGGCGAACCTTTGATCAAACGGCAGTTTTTCAACCTGCGAATTTGGAGCGGGCCGGCAGCCCTTCATTGACATCGTTAAAAATATGAGGCCAGTAATCCTTTCTGGAGCCGGTATGCGCGCGTGAAATACACCAGGCCAATATTTCCTTATGTTGTTTCCGGTCTTTAAAAAGCAAGTGATACAATCTTCTGCCCAGGATGATCCGCTCATGCAATGAACCAAATTGATGAATCGTCATGCCTGTCAGTGAAGCCTTTTCGCCTTTACGGGAAGGAAACAATATTTGATTGAATGAAAGCAGATCCTGCAAAAAGAATTCCAGCGTCTGAAAAATTTTTTCTTTATAAAAAGGATTTTGGATCATTCGCGCTTCCAAATAGCTTTGTTCGTTCACAACCTGCGCCATGGCCAATATATAAGAATCCCTCCTCTGCCAAAAATCGTCCCAGATCACCTCCATGAACCTGGATATCCCCATACACGGAAGCAAATAAAATAGGCTTCGTCCCTGTCTTATGCTCTCCGCATAAAGCAAAAATTGCGGAAATGCATCCTGAAAAATTAACCAATTTCCGCGTTCCAGAAATTCAAAGAATTCTTCCTGCTTTTCTTCGCTCATCAGCCTTGAAAGCAAATCACCTTTCAAGTCGGTCATGTTCCATCCGCCGTTTCTTGACACGGCATGCCCTAGGAATGCCCAATGGATTTCCGGATACCGCAGATAAAAATCAAGATAGGCCTGCGTCCTTGTTACGTTGTTGATATTCAGCATTTTCGTTATTTTTGTTATCTGCTCTACTATCGCTTTATCTTCCCGTGACAAATCTTCGATTTTCAAAGTGCAGGTATCCAACAAGACTTTCTTCAATTTTCTCTTTATATCGTGGAGGTGGCGGGATAGCGGTTCTGTTTTTTTCTTCTTTTTAAAAAAGAAAATCTTTCCTCACCCCCGCCAAGAATTCTTTCGCCTTTTTTGAATAAATATTTGTCAGGGAGATGATTCGGTATGGCGTACAGTCCAAATGAGTTGATCAACAGGATTACCGGAATTTTAAAAGAGGAGCAGAATTGCGATGGTTCGTGGGATTATCCCTTTGACACAGGCGTCAAAACCGATGCCTATATGATTATTTTATTAAAGACCCTGGAAATAAATGATGAAGATTTGATTCGGAGGCTAACGGAGCGGATTCTCAGCAAACAGGAAAAAAACGGTGCCTGGAAGCTGTATTACGATGAAAAAGACGGCAATTTGTCCTATACGGTTGAAGCTTACTATGCCCTTCTTTATTCGGGTTTTTACCCAAAGTCTGATACCCGTCTCCGATTGGCCAAAAGCTTCATATTAAAAAATGGCGGGATGGAGAAAGCCGGGATATTTACAAAAGTCTTGCTTGCTTTGACAGGGCAATATAAGTGGCCAGCCTTTTTTCCGCTTCCTGTGGAACTGATTCTTCTGCCCCTTTCCTTTCCTATCAATTTCTATGATTTTTCTGTATTCGGCAGGGCCAATCTTGCTCCGATCATGATTTTGGCCGCAAAAAAATACAACAGAAAAACAAAGGACAGCCCGGATCTTTCTGACCTTTTTGTCAACAGGACAGACGAATTTTTTTCAGCGGACGAAAAACGCAGTTTCGAAAATATTTTCTCCATTATTGAACAAGGGATCAAAAGCATCCTGATGGCTCCCGGCCAACTTCGGTCATATGCCATCGAGCGGGCAAAACAATACATGCTCAACCACCTGGAACCGGACGGGACGTTTTACAGTTATTTCAGCTCCACCTTCCTGATGATATTCGCCCTCATGTCTCTCGGATACAAAAAAGACGATCCGGTTATTTTAAAAGCGGTCGAAGGCCTGAAAGGGATGGAATGTACAATTAAGGGCTACACCCATATGCAGTATACGACAGCGAACGTCTGGAATACTGCCCTTATTTCCTATACCCTTCAGAATGCGGGAGTCCCAGCGTCAGATCCTACGGTCATAGCAGCCAACGAATATTTGTTGGAAAAACAGCATTATAAATACGGCGATTGGGTCATCCACAATCCAAGTGCTTTGCCAGGTGGCTGGGGATTTTCGGATATTAATACGTTCAACCCGGATGTTGATGATACAACCGCGGCGTTAAGAGCCTTTTCTCCATTGGTTACGGAGAATTCTGCCCTGCGTTCGTCATGGGACCGCGGGACCAATTGGACCATTTCGATGCAAAATAATGACGGAGGGTGGCCTGCTTTTGAAAGAAATGTTGATAAAAAGATTATGAATCTATTGCCGATCGAAAAGGCGAGATTCCTTGTTTCAGATGCAAGCAGCGCCGATCTAACCGGAAGGACCCTTGAATTTTTTGGTAATTATACAAACATGCCGAAAAAGAGCAAAAAGATAAGAAATGGAGCAGAATGGCTTAAAGCGGACCAGAAAAAAGACGGGTCATGGTACGGGAGGTGGGGAATCTGTTTTATATACGGAACGTGGGCTGCCGTGACTGGCTTAATGGCAATAGGCTTTGACCGGAAAGATAAAAGTATCCAAAATGCGGCCGCCTGGCTTAAAAGGATTCAAAACAAAGATGGCGGATGGGGGGAATCATGCAGCAGCGATATTGAAAATACGTACGTTCCGCTGCGTAAAAGCCATATTACCCAAACGGCATGGGCCTTGGATGCACTGATTGCCGCAGAAAACCAGCCGACGCCGGAAATTCAAGCGGGAGTCCGCTATTTGCTCCACTCATATGATAGCGAGAATTGGACTTGGGATTACCCCGTCGGCCAAGGAATGGGAGGGGGATTTTACATCCATTACCATAGTTACCGTTATATTTTTCCTTTGCTTGCACTCTCCAATTACGAGAAAAAGTTTATAAGAAAAGCGCAAGCGCCCGTTTAGCGACGTACAAACTGGAGCACTCCGCAATGAGATAAAGGAAACACGGCGACGAAGGAGCCGATGTTGACTTATCGTAGTGGAGGAGTGCGAAGTTTGCTAGTCGCTGGGCGCTGGAGCTGGACAAAGAATAGCTTTTTTTGAATAAAAATTTTTAGCAAATTATGCTTTACTTATTAATAAACAAAAAATCGCCGGCACATAAAGATGCAGGCGATTTTTTCCTATAATCGGCACTATATCAGATATTACGCAAATCAAGAAGGACATCCATTTCAAAGAGTTTATCGCTCTGAATCAGGCGTGCAAGCCTGCCCGCTGTCTCTTCGGGTGAACTCAGCAGCCCTTTTTTCTTATATTCGATAAACTGATCGACCAATTCAAATTCCTGCTTGTCGCTTTTACGTATTTCCTTTTGCATATCCGTATCAATAATACCCGGAGCAACAGAAACGATTTTCACACCGAACGGTTCTTTTTTCTGCTCCAGTGCAACAGCATTGGAATAATGGTCAAGCCCTGCCTTTCCGGCACAGTAGCTGCTCCATCCTGTATAGGCATGGCGTCCGGCGCCTGAAGAAATATTGACGACCCGTTTTGGCACATGTTTGTCCTTAAGCTTTCGGATGAAAGCAGATGTCAATATCATCGGCGCAGTCAAGTTGACGGCAATGCTTTTCTCGATGGCTGCCGGCGGGTTGTCCTCTGTATGGCCGATCGGTTCGATGACACCGGCATTATTGATGAGCGTAATAGAACCCGGAAACTCTGGTACATAGGAAATCATTGAATCCATCAGCTCTTCGAGACGGGAGGTTTCAGTCAAATCGAACTCAAGGAATGCAAGTTTGCCGCCGTGGTGTTTTGCAAGCTCCTCAAGCTCTTCGTTCTTTGATCGCGCCGTGCAGACAAGCACGTTGTTTTTACCCATAAACTCCTTACTTAAAGCAAGGCCGATTCCTCTGGAAGCACCTGTTATAAAAAAGACGTCCATCTTGGCATCATCCTTTCATTTTAAGCACTGCGTTGACTGGATCGGTATTTTTCTAATTTTACTTTTAACCTCCAGAAATACTTCTAAACCCATATAGCCGTCATTTTTTCTCATCAATGTCTGTATAAAATTGGGCCGGAATGGAGCCGAAATTTCTTCTGTGATACAACATCGGGTCGCGTTTTTCAATATCGATATCAAGCACTTCCCCGATGATGATTGTATGGTCGCCGGCTTCCACGGCTTTGTAAAGCCTGCATTGAAGAACAGCGAAAGCCCCATCAATAATTGGAATATTATGCCCGGACATGTTCCAGCTGCACTTGCTGAAACGATCGACATTCGGAGTCGCAAACGTCTTGCAAAGCTCAACCTGGTCCGCAGCCAAAATATGTACTGCAAAGTTTTCCCCATTGATAAAAGCATCTTTGGATGATACACGATGATCGATAGACCATAAAATAAGCAAAGGATCCAATGATACAGATGCAAATGAATTAACGGTCAGTCCGACCGGAGTTCCATCTTCTTTAGCAGCAGTTACGATCGTGACACCTGTTGGATAGTTTCCAAGCGCCTCTTTGAATAATTGCTGTTTCTCTTCTTTAGACATGAAAATTCTCTCTCCTTTTTCTCTGTTACAATCATTTTTTAAAAATTTATAAATCGATCCTAATGGGACGTTCTACTTTTCTTAAATATGCCGCTCCCTCGGATCTCATAGAATGCTCATAAATGGTTGCATAGTGGATCAAATACTTAAAATCGGGCGTTTTTCGCACGCCGATGACCCGGATAGCAGAAAACCCCGTTTGCGGGTATCAGCCCCGGTCTTCAGTGACCGCTGACGCCGGGAAACCCCATACGCGGGCATTGGACCCGGTCTCCAGTGACCGCTGACGCCGGGAAACCCCATACGCGGGCATTGGCCTTTCGCTAATAAGAACGGAAATTATATGAGTTCACTCAAAATTTCGGTAACCCGGTCTCCAACTTCCGAAGTGGAAGCATTCCCGCCGAGATCGGGAGTAAGTACCTCGTTTTCTTCCAAAAGTTTTTCTATCGCTTGTAAAAGCTTCTCTCCCAAATCATTATAGCCGAAAAAGTCAAACATCTGGCTGGCTGACCAGACTGCCGCCAACGGGTTGGCAATCCCTTTCCCGGCGATATCAGGAGCCGATCCGTGGACCGGTTCAAACATGGATGGATATTCCCTTTCAGGATTGATATTCGCACCGGCAGCAAGCCCCATCCCGCCTGCAAGCGCGGCGCCTAAATCGGTTAAAATATCCCCGAATAAATTTGATGTGACTACGACTTCGAAGCGTTCCGGATCCGTGATCATATGCATGGCCGCAGCATCCACCAGATACGAATAAGTTTGGATTTCAGGATACTCTTTGCTTACTTCTTCAAACACTTCATCCCAAAAGACCATGGAATAATTGAGTGCGTTAGCCTTGCTGATGCTTGTCACCGTTTTTCCGGATTCTTTTGCTGTTTCAAAGGCATAGCGGATAATCCGCTCAGTTCCTTTTCTGGAAAAAACACCTGTCTGCAGGACTACCTCTTCAGGCTTTCCTTTAAAGAGCCAGTCTCCTGCCCCCGAATATTCGCCTTCGCTGTTTTCCCGGATAAACAACATATCGATTTTTTGTTTGCTGCCATTTTTCAAGGGACAAGGCGCTCCATTCAAAAGCTGAATAGGGCGGATATTCACGTATTGATCAAAGCTTTTTCGGATTCGCAAAAGCAGGTCCCAAAGGGATATATGGTCAGGGACGCCGGGATAGCCGACAGCCCCCAAATAAATGGCATCGAATTTCTTCAACTGGTCTATACCGTCTTGATCCATCATTCTGCCATGCTCAAGATAATATTCACAGCCCCAGGGAAAATAGGTAAATTCAAATTGAACTCTTCCGTCCAACTGAGCAGCTTTTTCCAGAACTTTGATTCCTTCCGCAATGACTTCGGGGCCGATTCCATCCCCCGGAATGGCCGCTATTTTCAGTGTCTCCATCCTCTTCAACTCTTTCATCTATTATTTGGGGTATGCAATCAATTCTATTTTATCAAAATAAAGCGGGAAAGACTTGCTTTTTGCAAGCAAGCCTTCTTTCTGTTGCCGTTCTATTATATTGGAGAAATCAGTCGCCCAGCTTAAAATTGGCCACCGACGCATTCAATTCTTCCGCCAGCTCTGTCAATGATTGTGCGGTGGAAGCGGTTTCTTCGCTGCTCGCAGTTGCCTCCTCCGTCGCAGCCGAAATGCTTTCGATGAAATGCAGAACCTCTGACGACTGGGCCGCCTGCTGCTCACTGGCACCTGCTATTTCCGTTACTTTTTTGCCTGTTTCCTTTACCATTTTGATAATTTGTTCGAAGGCTTCGCCCGATTTTTGTGTGTAAACAAGACCTTCCTGTACCGATTTTACACTCAGCGCCGTGTTATTCTGCATCTCTTTGATAATGGAGGTAATCTGCTTTGTCGCTTCCCCGCTTCGTTCTGCGAGCTTGCGGACCTCATCGGCCACAACAGCGAAACCTCTTCCCTGTTCTCCTGCGCGGGCCGCCTCAATTGCCGCATTCAATGCCAATAGATTCGTTTGATCGGCGATATCATCGATCACTTCGATAATTTCTCCGATTCTATTGGAATCCTGTTCCAAATCGCCCATCTGATCACTGACAACATGGGCCCCCTCAACGGAAGACAGCAGCACTTTTTCCCCGTCCTGCGCGATTCTGATTGTCTCATTTGAAAGCTTTGCTGCCTGCTCCGTATTTTTTGCAACAGAGTGAATCGCATCCGACAATTCTCCGAATAGCTCATTCATCGTCTGTGCGGCATTCGCCTGATTGGCGCTGGCACTGGCAACTTCTACAGTGCTTGCGGACACCTGCTCTGAGGAGGCCGACAGATTTTCAGCAGCACTCAATATGTTTTGAATCATCCCCCTCAAATTGACGACCATCCGGTTGACCGACTGCGCTAATTTTCCGATCTCATCCTTCGTTTGGATGTCCGTCGTTTCTGTCAAATCGCCGTCAGCCACCTTTTCTACCAGGCCGACCACTTGATTGAGCGGCTTGGAAATGACGCGTGAAATGAGAATTCCGAATACGATACATAGTATAAAAGTCAGCGTGATATTGAATAAGGTGATATTTTTCACCATTGTATAAGTTTGGCCGGAATCTATATTCTCTTTTTCCGCTTCGGCAACATTGATTTCGATTAATTTATTAATAATGATCCCCAATTCGATTTGCAGTTTGTTCAGATTCATCTGATTAAAATATTTCGTATCATTTTCAATGATGACATCGATGGATCTGTCGTACTCCCTGTTATACTTCTCCAACTCACTTTCAAATCTTTCCAGCAATTCTTTCTGTTCTTTATTCAATGAAGTTTTGCTGTACAGCTCAATGTTCCGATTGATATCATCTCTCGCCGCCTTAACGTCATCCAAAAGTTTTATCCTTTCTTTGCTGGAGACGCTGATAAAAATATCGCGCCAGTTCACCTTTAACTCTTGAAAAAGATATCTCGTCTCATTCAAATATTGAATGGGCTGAAGACTTTCATCATACATATTCTCCGTGTTCTCATTCAGTTTCCCCATGTTATATACGGAGAAAAGCCCGCCGCCTATCTGGATACAAGCAATAAGAATAAAAGCGAATATCAACTTCAATGATGTCTTTAAATTCAGGAACCTCGAAAAAAACTTCATTCTTCATACCCCCCTTTTAAAACATGCAAAGCAACAATTCCAAACAAAGTCAAAAGTGAAAAAATTCATGATAAAGAGAGGCTCCCGGCTAATACCGAGAGCAGACCAAGTTATGTAACTTAATTCGATAACTCTATCATTTTGGAAGAAATACGATTTAACGGCAGAATATGATCGACGCAGCCCAGATTGACAGCCGTTTTCGGCATTCCGTAAACGATGCATGTCTCTTCGGACTCAGCAATGGTCGAACCGGCTGCACCGGAATCTTTTGCCCTTTTCATGCCCTTGGCACCATCCCCGCCCATTCCTGTCATAATGATATAATGGCGTTTCAATCCGGCAAGCTTGCTGACGGAATCATACAAGACATCAACGGAAGGGCGGTGCCCGTTGCAATGCGTTTCTTTATTTAAAACAATCCTGTATTCATTGCCTCTTTGCCGTACTTCCATGTGGTAATCCCCAGGGGCAATATAAACGGTTCCACCGCTAATGACCTGATTGTTCTGCGCCTCGACTACATTTACATTTGCAATGCCATCCAGCCTTTTGGCCAGGTATTCCGTAAATTTTGGCGGCATGTGCTGTACGACAAGAACAGGATCCTTAAAGCCGGCAGGCAAACCAGTGATGACTGTTTCCAGCGCCTTCGGCCCCCCTGTTGAAGTCCCAACGGCAAACAGCTGTTTAAAACCGGTCACAACTCTCAGCGGTTTTTCTATTTTTTGAATGGCCGGTTTTGTTTTAGGCTGTACAGCTTCACTAAGAACCAGGGGTTCTGTCTTCGACAGAGGTGCGTTTGCGACCGCCTTGATTTTGGCAATCAGTTCTTCCTTTACCCGGAACAGGTCCAAAGAGACAGATCCGGACGGTTTTTGAACAAAATCGACTGCACCAAGCTGCAAAGCCTTGATCGTCTCATAAGCCCCTTTTTCGGTCAAAGAGCTTACCATGAGAACTGGAGTCGGGAATCTTTGCATAATATGCCGCAGTGCTGTCAACCCGTCCATTTCAGGCATTTCCACATCCATTGTGATGACATCAGGATTCAGTTCTTCCGTCAGCCGGATAGCCTCACGACCGTTCTTCGCTGTCCCAGCGACATCTAAACGATCATCCTTTGATACGAAATCGGCGATAAGTTTCCGCATAAAAATGGAGTCATCAACAATAAGGACCTTAATCTTTCCCATAACATCTCACCTACATCTTTTTGTAAAAGAATGTGCCCGCTTCTTTCAACTGGTACCTCTGCGGCTGAAAGATCTGCTCGGAACCGCCGACAAAAAGGTATCCGCCCTTATTCAATGCCCGGCTGAACTTATGAAACAGATAATCTTTCGCTTCATCCGTAAAATAAATAAGGACATTGCGGCAGATAATCAAGTCAAATCCCTGTTCAAAAGGGTCAGACAGGAGATTCTGCTGTTTGAAATGGACACTTTTTCTTACCTCTTCTGAAATCACATGCTGTCTTCCCTGATCGGCAAAAAATTTCTCCCGGTACTGGGGAGAGAGATTTTTCAGCGTCCCTGTGTTGAATACGCCGGATTTCGCTTGATCAATCACCTTTTGATTTATGTCCGTCGCCAATATCCGAATATCTTTCCAGTCCAGGAACGAAGAAAGCAGCATGGCCAGACTGTATGGTTCCTCCCCTGTAGAGCAGGCGGCACTCCAGCATTTAATCCTCTTTTTATCCTTCAAAAGTTCTGGAATAATCTTCTTTTCTAAAATATTCCACCGCGAAGGATTGCGAAAAAACTCTGTGACATTGATTGTCATATGGTTTAAAAACTCTTCATAGAGCATTTCATCCTGCATCATCGCTTTGTAGAAATCATCAAATGTCCGGAACCCTTTTCTGCTTTTTAAGGAAGTCAATCTCCGTTTCATCTGGTCTTCTTTATACGCATGCAGGTCTATGTTTGTCTGTCTCTTGATTCTCTGTATAAACAAATCGTAATCTTGGTTTTTATCCAATACTTCAAGCATTGTTTCACCTTCAGCCTATATTACTTTTCAAACATAACTCTTAGCTCTTTCCTGCCTTGGCTACCGCGTTCATCATCCTTTGTGGATTGATCGGCTTTACAATAAAATCAACAGCCCCTGCGATGATCGCTTCTTTTACCATTGATTCCTGTCCCATCGCGGAAGAGATAAGAACTTTCGCATTCGGGTCATATTGCTTAATTTCTTTCGTAGCAGTGATCCCATCCTTATTCGGCATGGTGATATCCATCGTGACCAAATCCGGTTTCAATTCCTTGTATTTTTCCACAGCGTCATTCCCGTCAACAGCCTCTCCGATCACCTCATGCCCGAACTCTTCCAGCATTTTCCGCAAAGTCATCCGCATAAACGCTGCATCATCTACAATTAAGATTTTCATATATATTCACTTCCAATCTATGAATTTATACATTATTGATCATTCTGTTGATGCCGGCCACTTCCAGTATCAATTCCACCCGTCCGTCCCCTAAAATGGTAGCTCCGGAAACTCCGTTGATTTTTCCGACATATTTGCCCAATGACTTGACAACAATCTCCTGGTTGCCTTGAAGTTCATCAACGATCAAAGCAATTCTTTTTTCACCCACACCTACGATCACAACCGGCAGCTGCCTGTTTCCGGGATCGGTCCGCGGAATTTGGAGCAGATCGTGGAGCCAGACAACAGGCAATACCTGCTCCCGGACAACCACGATCGATTTGCCTTTGATCGTTTGAATCGTATCTGGGTGAATCCGAACAATTTCAACGACATTGCTCATTGGCAAAATAAAGGTCCTGTCAGCCAATCTGATGATCAGCCCAGTAATGATGGCCAATGTCAATGGCAGCTTAATTTTAAAAGAAGTGCCTTGACCCAATTTTGTATTAAGCTCAATGATCCCGTTCAAGCTTTCGATATGGCTACGGACGATGTCCATCCCAACTCCCCGCCCGGAAACATCGCTCACTTCTTTGGCTGTGGAGAAACCCGGCCGAAAAATGAGGTAGGCTGCTTCATCATCAGTCAGCTTCTCAGCTTCCTCGGCAGTAATAACACCTTTTTTCACCGCTGAAGCTCTCATTTTATCAGGGTCTATTCCTGCACCGTCATCTTCAACAGTGATGACTACCTGATTTTCTTCATGGCTGGCGGTGATGCGCAAAACACCCTTAGGGGGCTTGTCTGTCTTAGCCCTGTCCTCTTTTGATTCGAGCCCATGGTCAACCGCATTTCGAATCAAGTGAATCAAAGGGTCGCCGATTTTTTCAATGACTGTTCTGTCCAATTCCGTTTCTTGCCCTTCAATGACAAGGTCTATATCCTTATCCAGCGTTTGCGCAAGATCGCGGACCATTCTCGGGAATCTGCTGAACAGCTGTCTGATCGGGAGCATCCGCACTTTCATGACACTTTCCTGAAGCTCCCCGATCACTCGTGCGACGTGATCGGAAACTTGCACCAGATCATCAACGGTATCATCTTCAGTATAACGGTTAT
The DNA here is from genome assembly GCF_007681465.1 of Siminovitchia fortis. Taxonomy (NCBI): domain Bacteria; kingdom Bacillati; phylum Bacillota; class Bacilli; order Caryophanales; family Bacillaceae; genus Siminovitchia; species Siminovitchia fortis. The sequence goes on along the minus strand of NZ_VEKZ01000004.1, from coordinate 67,780 downwards.
GAAGCAATCCGCTCACTTGGCTGATTCTCGTTTGATCGATGACCAGTTCCCCCACCAGATTCATGAGATGCTCCAAGCGCCCGACATCCACCCGGATCGTTTGGGCCGCCTGCGGTCCTTTGGCAGGCTTCTTCCCATCAGCTTTTGGCGGTTCGGGTTTGGGAGCCGATCCAGCCTTTTTCTCTTGTTCGACTGGCACTTCGGCTTTTTCCACAGTTTCCGCCCCAGTTGCAGCAGCCGCTTCTTTTGCCGCAGCTTCCTGTCCAAAGTCATTTACGGCTACCTGATCCACATCAGTCATCATTTCCACAAGGCCGGAAATTTCCGAACTGCTCTGCTGCGTCGCAATGAGAAACTTTATTTTCTCGTAATCTTCCTCCTGATTATTCGGCTGATCAAAATCCGGTACAGATTGAATAATATCGGCCCCAGCTGATTCCAGCTGGTTTTTAATTAAAAAAGCCCGAACGGATTTCATTTCACATTCAGCGGAAATGTTGATGGACAGTTCATAAATGTGCAGTCCCTGTTCCCTGTATGAATCAATGTCCGCTTGAATTTCTGATGAATACTGTTCATTTGAAGCTGTTTCCTCTTCCTGCTCCTCCGGTTGCTTTCTACTAGAAAAACTCTCCACTTCTTCAATAAGCGGTGTTATGTCCGTTCTTGGGTCCTGACCCGAAACAATTTCTTCCTTCAACTGTTTCAATTCATCCAGGCACTTGAATAAAAGATTGATCAAATCATGAGTGACTGATAACCTGCCATTGCGGACATGGTCAAGCAAATGCTCCATTTCATGCGTCAGCTTTGTCATATCCTCAAAACCCATTGTCGCGGAGGAACCTTTTAATGTATGTGCAGCGCGGAATAGCCTCTGTATGACTTCCGGCGATTCACCCTCTTGTTCCAGTACAAGGATCTCCTGGTCGATGATATCCAACTGCTCATCGACTTCATCTATAAAAACTCCCAAAAACTCGCTTAAATCAAATGTATCCATCTATTTTTCACCGCCTATTGCTGGAGAACTTTATCCAAATTTAGTATGCTGACCAGTTCCTCGTCCACATGCCCGATTCCGGAGAAAAACGAGCCTTTTACATCCCCGAACGTTTCGGGTGGAGGCTGAATATCACTGAACGTGGTCACCTGGCTGACATTGTCTACCACAATACCGATCATTTCATCTTTATATTTCACGACAACAATGCGTGTATCTTTTGAATACTCTTCCTCATTCAGCCCAAACCGATGGCGCAGGCTGACAATTGGAATGATCCTTCCCCTAAGGTTGATCACCCCTTTAATATGAGCCTGGACATTTGGTATTTTCGTAATATCCTGCATTCGTATTATTTCTTCGATATCATGAATCCTGATTGCATATTTCTCGGGACCGATACCGATGGCAACGTATTGTTCCTGGCTTGCTTCCCCCATATTCCCCACCTGCTTTATATTTTTCATCATTTACAGTTCACCCCCAATTAATCATTGGGGGTGAATTTACGTCAATTGATTTTAAAAGCCGCAACCGATGCATTCAATTCCTCTGCCAAGTCTGTGAGCGACTGTGCTGTAGAAGCTGTTTCTTCACTGCTTGCCGTCGCTTCCTCGGTTGCAGCGGAAATGCTTTCGATAAACGTGAGGACTTCCGCAGACTGAGCCGCCTGCTCCTCACTGGCGCCGGCAATTTCCGTCACTTTATTTCCTGTGTCATTTACCATATGAATGATATTTTCAAAAGCTTCGCCTGATTTTCGTGTGTAGGCAAGCCCTTCCTGAACGGATTTCACGCTGAGCGCCGTATTCTCCTGCATGCCTTTGATAATGGCAGTGATTTGTTTTGTCGCTTCGCCGCTTCGTTCCGCCAGTTTGCGCACTTCATCGGCCACAACCGCGAATCCGCGTCCCTGTTCGCCTGCCCGTGCTGCTTCTATCGCCGCATTCAAGGCCAACAGATTTGTCTGGTCCGCGATGTCATCAATAACCTCAATGATTTCTCCGATTCTGTTGGAATCCTGCTCCAGGCTGGCCATTTGCTCACTTACAACATTGGCACCATCCACAGAAGACAGCACCACTTTTTCACCATCCTGCGCAATTTGCATCGTTTTATTGGCAAGTTCAGCCGCCTGTTCCGTATTTTGGGCAACTGCATTGATTGCATCCGACAATTCCCTGAACAGTTCATTCATAGTTTGCACAGCATTGGCCTGATTAGAGCTCGCACTGGCAATTTCTTCTGTGCTTGCCGACACCTGTTCTGATGAAGCCGACAGATTTTCAGCGGCACCCAATATGTTTTGGACCATTTCCCTCAAATTTAACACCATCGTATTGACAGACCGGGCAAGTATTCCAACTTCGTCCTTAGTTCGAATGTCCGCTGTTTCTGTCAAATCGCCGTCAGCGACTTGTTCAACTAGGCCGACGACCTGTCTGAGCGGGCGGACAATAACCCTGGAGGTCCACAGGCCCATGACAATACTGAAGAGAGAGATAAGTGTGAGGATAATAATCATGACCACTTTTGTACTGGAATACATATGATCTGCATTTTTATGTTCCTGTTCGGCAACAGCGCGGCCTGATTCTTTCAATTGGTCGAGCATCCCGATTATCTTCGTTTGATGAGTATCCAGTTCAGAGACATCATAGCTTTGGATGTCTTTTTTTCCGTCAATGATTTCACGGACAGACTTGTCATACGTTTCATTAAAAGCCGCCCATTCAGGCCAGAAGTCATCCACCAGTTTTTTTTGTTCATTCGTCAGGGCTGATTTACTGTAAGTCTCAATATTTTTTTCCATGTCTGCCCTGATATCATTGACCTCATTCAAAAACGTTTCACTTGAATCACTCGTATTGGCATCACGCCACTTGACTCTCAATTCTTGAAACAGAAATCTGGTATCATATATGTAGTCCATCGGCTGCATTCTTTCATTATACATGTCATCTATACTGCTGTTCATTTTGCCCAAATTGCTCAATCCGAATAGATTCGCGCCTATCTGAATGAAAGCAATGATAACAAAAACCGATAAAATCTTAGTTGCTGTTTTCAAATTGTAATACCAGTTAAAAAATTTCACTTTTAGACACTTCCTCATTATTAAGTTGTATTAAGCCAAAGCTTTTTGAACATCAACCTGCTGCAATAAGGTTTGTAAATTCAGCAAGGCGATCGTTTTTTCATTGTGGTGGTATACTCCCGTGATCCATTCGCTTTGCGATAAGTGCGGTGCAGGACTGATATGTTCATCAGATAAAAACATGACATGGTCAACCTCATCCACCACAAATCCGAATTCCTGGCCATTGGTCTGTAAAACAATCATTCTTGTTTTTGAATCGATTGTTTTTTCATCTTCAGAAAAAATGCGGTGCAGACTGATGATGGGAATAATATGTTCTCTCAGGTGAATGACACCCAGAAACTCCTCACGCGAATTCGGAACCCATTTAACAGTCTGCATCCGAATGATCTCCGAAACATCATGAATAGAAATGGCGTAAAGATTTTGGTTAATGGCAAATACGACGTATTGTTCATCTTTCGAACCCAACGTTATAACCTCCTCTCAAAAGCTGTAGTGATAGTCAAAATCTCCGTCATCCTGCATCAGGTGGACAAACGGCATTATCATCGAAACTTGTCAGGATGCACGCAGGACTTTTGATGCACCCAAGTCCATTTTTAGTTAAAAATTGGGATTCTTTCATTACTAATTTAATAATAACCGATACCTTCTTTATCGGCATATTCATGATTTTTTTTATATACGTCATTGAAAATTCACTTTTCAGCTTTTTTAACGCTACAAGATGAAAGCCCCGGTCCAGGACCTGGGCTTTACTTTCAATTGATTTTAAAAGCTGCCACCGAAGCATTCAATTCCTCTGCCAATTCTATCAATGCATTGGCAGTAGCAGCTGTCTCCTCGCTGCTTGCCGTCGCTTCCTCAGTTGCGGCAGAAATGCTCTCAATAAACGTTAACACCTCGGCCGATTGTGCCGTCTGTTCCTCACTGGCACCTGCAATCTCCGTCACCTTATTGCCTGTATCATTCACCATGTTAATGATATTTTCAAAGGCTTCCCCAGACTGCCGGGTTGATGTGACACCTTCAGCAACCGATTTGACACTCAGTAAAGTGGCCTCTTGCATTTCTTTAATAATGGATGAAATCTGCTTCGTCGCCTCACCGCTTCGCTCAGCCAGCTTCCGGACCTCGTCTGCAACTACCGCAAATCCCCTGCCCTGCTCACCTGCACGGGCCGCTTCGATGGCTGCATTCAAGGCAAGAAGATTTGTCTGATCCGCAATATCATCGATCACTTCAATGATTTCCCCAATTCTGTTGGAATCTTCCTCCAAACGGGACATCTGCTCACTGACAAGATTGGCCCCTTCCACTGAAGACAGGACCACTTTTTCCCCTTCTTGGGCAATTTCAATCGTTTGATTCGCAAGTTCTGCCGCCTGTTCTGTATTCTGTGCAATCGCATTGATTGCCCCCGATAATTCCCGGAACAGCTCGTTCATGGTCTGTGCCGATGTTGCCTGGTTGGCACTGGCGCTCGCAATCTCTTCGGTGCTGGCCGAAACCTGTTCAGAAGAAGCCGAAAGATTTTCCGCGGCGTTTAAAATATTTTTGATCATCCCTTTAAAATTATCTATCATATGGTTGACGGATTGGGCGAGTATGCCAACTTCATCCTTCGTTTGAATATGAGCCTTTTCAGTCAAATCACCTTCAGCCACTTTCTCCATCAGTTCTGCCATCTCATTGAGAGGGCGGGCAATGATCTTGGTGAGGAAAAGACCGAGGGCGATACAAATCCCCAGTGTCAGAATGACGATGGCAATCATGATTTTCATAGTGGTGGTGTACTTATTTTCAGAGTTGTGATACTCATCTTCCGAAATGGACATATCTACGTCCCAGATCTCTTTAAGATATGTAGTTAAGCGATCATGATATCCATTCAACTCAGCATCAAGTTTTTGAAAGCTGCTGCGGTCTTTTTTAACTTGTTGGACCGCTTGGTCATAAACTTTGTTATATGATTCAAAATCCGACATGAATCTGTTATAAAATTCCTGTGCCTCCTGCTGTGCCTCGATACTTTCAGTTTCATAGGAATCTGTATAAATCTTAATATTTTTTGCAACATCTTCCCTGATTTTCTTTATTTCTTCTACCTTTGTATCAATTGCAGCATCAGAGTCAGCCAATGCGACGTCACGCCAGCCAATCCTTAACTGCAGGAGTTCATTTTGGGCATTAGCCATATTTTCCATAGGCTTTAATGCAGCAGTATACATCTCCGCAGCGATTATATTGATTTTTTTCATACTGTTCATTGCATAGATACTTACCGCTGCAAGGATCATGGCAATGACAATAAATGACGATAAAAGTTTAAATGAAGTTTTTCTATTGACAAACCAGCGCATTCTACAACACCCTTTACTTAAAATTCTTCCATTTCCTCACTTGGGAGGCTGTCATTTTATGATGTCTTCTCGATTCCTTTTAAGCCGATCCATAAAAAAACCCCCAGGAGGGGTAAAAATAATTTGATTGTGAATTCTGATTCAATCCGATTAATTCCGTACCTCTATAATCTAGGCCATTGCCGCTTCGTTCAATTGTTCAGCCGATGACGTCACAATAGCTGAAGCATTTTCAATTTCATTCATAACCGCAACGAGCTGGTCCATTTGTTCCTGCACTTTCATATTTGTCATGCTGTTTTGCTGGATGGACCGGGTAATATTTTGAAAAGCCTCATGCGTATGCTCAGAAGTGGCGATGCCGGACATCAACGCTTCTTCCACATGCTTCAGCGACTTTATCACCTGTTCTTTATATAGATTGGAATTGGAAATCAGTTCATGAATTTGCGAAATGGAATTTTTCGTTTGTTCAGCAAGGCTTTGCACTTCCTGGGAAAGTACAGCAAAACCCCTTCCGTGTTCTCCGGCCCTTGCCGCTTCAATAGCGGAATTCAGCGCCAATATATTAGTCTGTTCGGCGATATCCTGAATAATGTGAATGACGCTGGAAATTTTATCGGAAGATTCACCCAGCCGGTGGATGCTTTCGATCATGTCCCTTGAATATTTATCCATCACGCTGATTTTATCCAACAATTCCCTCAGCTTGTTTTGGCCGTCATCTGCGTAATTTTTAGCCAAGATTGCCTGCTCACTGCTCTCGGTTGTCGTTTGGTTCACTTCCCGGATGTTAGTGCTCAACGTAACAACAGATGCCTGGGTCTGTTCGGCCAGGGCAACCAGTCCTTCACTGACAGAAGTCATTTTGTTTTTGAGATAGGCTTTCCCCTCTTCAAACTGCGCATTTAGTTTTTTCATATTTTCCCGCTCGTACGCTTCAAGGACGAGCTGCTGCTCCAGGCTTAATATTTTATTGACGGCGGAAAGGACAGCTTGAAGCTTTCTTCTGTCTTTTATATTTTTGAAGGTTAAATGAGTGATCGTATCGTGAATGCTTTGAAATGATCCCATATACCATGAAGGTTCCAACCCGATTACATAGTGGACCTTCGCAATTTTCAAACGCTTATTTATAAAACTTTGATCTATATTCCCATCGAACATCTCAGTAATATGGGCCCTTAATGTTTTTCTAAGCCGGTCGACAGTGGAATGATTGTCAATAATCGCTTTTAATTTATCAACCTTCATGACAATTGCATAGAAATCTTCAACAAGCCTGTCGATATTTGCTTCTACCAAAGGCTGGATGCTTTTGAGGAGCTTCAAATCTTTTTCAGTAAGTTGAATCATATTGATTTTATCCAATATAGAAGCATCTTCTATTTTAGTGCCCACTTTCGTATTTACGATTTCGTTATGGTTATTTTTCTCTTCCTTCTTCTTATTTGACTTGCCCAGTCCAAACAAACTCATGTTTCGTCCTCCTCTTAGCCGGTTGCGTTTTCAAAAATATTTTTTCATTTAATAGGCCTAATATCCCGGGGTCATGTACGATTCTTTATCTACAACTTTATGTATCGGCTGATTTTTGATGATCTTTACAGAGAATGATGAATACGTCTTTTTTCTAAATAGTAAAAAAGCCATAGATAGAAATCCCAACGCATTTGGACCGGCACTATTCCGGAGGAAGAGAACTCTTACAGGTTTATCCAGAAATTGTAGTTTTGCAATGATACATCAAGCTTTAACTCTTTATTGATTCTTTTATTATTTCGCAGATAAAGTGTAAAAATTTTAATGTCACTTACTGCCTGGGCAAAAGAGATCAGTCTAAAATGCATTGATTGATGATACTTAAGATACTGAACCAACATTTCTTCTTTTAAAAAAACGAGATAATAAATGTCGGTATGTTCAAGCAGAAAATGAAATATCCTCTTTAGCGAATCATATTCTGAACAGTCAACTGGAATCTTCTTAAATGGGAATTGCGATGACAGTATATCATATCTGTCATATTCTTTAATTGCTGACATCTGTTACTCCTTATTACTGTTGTTCCGTTGATCTACTAAAATAGGAGAGTTGAATTCAGAGTTGCATAACAAAGCAGGCTTTCCGAGAAAGTAGCCTTGGGCAATCGAAATCCCCAATGCTTTTGCCGCTTGGAGTTCCTCCTCCGTTTCCACCCCCTCTAAAATTAGCCCGCTCTTTGTTTTTTCACAATAATTTTTAAAAACTGAGATGAACTCCTGCTTTCCTTGGGACATATGTAAATCTTGGGCGAAGTATCGATCAAGTTTCAGATAATCGGGCTCCAATTCAATGATGGATTCAACGTTTGAATAACCTGTCCCGATATCATCTATCGCTATTAAAAATCCATCCTGCCTAAGTTCAGATATCCGCTGTTTAAAGTCAAGCAGATCTTCGATAACCTCGGATTCAGATATCTCCAGGACTATTCGTTGTTTTTTCAAATTGGTACCGGCCATCATTCTGTTGAGAAAAGCAGGGAAGCTTGGATTTAAAATAGTCGACGGGAAGGCATTTAAAAACAAGCATTCGTATTCTCCCGATGGACGTACCTCATTGAAGCTGAAAACAGCTTTTTGGATGGAACGTGAATCCAATTCATATAACTGATTTTCTTTTTTGGCCATTTGGAAAGTTAATTCGGGATTTGGATATGTCTTAGCTCTTAACAGCGCCTCATACCCAACCTTTCTACTGTTTTCCAAATCGTAAATCGGTTGAAAAAAATGATAGAACTGTTCGGTTTGGATAAAACGTTTAAAAGACAAACTTCATACCCCCTTTCCCAATACGAAAAGGCGGGCCCAGGAAAAAAGGGCCCACCTTTAGTGTCCAATTTCCTTTGGTAACTCGGCCACCATAGCAAATAGCCTTAGGCCCGTAGCTTTGCGTCCTTATTTTTCAATAAGTTTGCCTTTATCTGGAAAACAATGCAATGATTACAAATGTTATTATAACAAAATACGACAAAATTCCTACCCTTTTGACAAAATTATATGAATTTGCGCCTATAAATTTACACAGAATACAATTTTGCAGCCAAAAAAATCCCGGCCCAAAATAGACCGGGGCTTTCGAACTATTCATTTTTCAGAAATCCTTTTGATTGCAGGAAATTTAGCATAAAGGTCCTGCGCGGCTCAGACAGGAAAGCTGCCATGACGTCCGTCCACCCATTGCTTTTACTGTTGGCGGAACGGTTGCGGTAATACTCTTCCATGACCGAATTATACTCTTTAAGAATTTTATCGTATTTGTTTTCGTCATATGTATCTTTATGCAAAATCGCTTCAATCGGCAAGCGCGGCTTCACTTCATTTTTTTCAGCAGGAACCCCTACTGTCATGCCGAACAAAGGGATGACAAGATCAGGCAGTTCCAACAGCTCACTGATTGGCTCCGGGTTATTCCGGACACCCCCGATATAACAGATGCCATATCCCTTCGATTCAGCAGCCACAACAAAGTTTTGGGCAAACAATGCAGTATCAATTACTGCAACCAGAAAGTTTTCCGCTGTGCCGCCCAAAATCTTTTTTCCATGAATGGCAGCCGCATGTCCAAGCCTTCTTAAATCAGCACAAAAAACAAGTGCCAATGCGGCCGAATCATATTGTTTCCGGTTCTTTGACAGCTCTGCCAGCTTGTCTCTTTTAACCGGATCCTTCACCTGTATAACGGAATACGCCTGAGCAAAGTTGGAGCTGGCCGCATGCTGGGCAGCATGGAGCATCTTGTGAAACGTTTCATCTGAAATTGGCTCATCCTTATACTTCCGGACTGAAGCGTGCGATGTTAACAAATCCAGCATAATATCTTCCTTTCACATCATTCATTTTTATCATCATATCAAATAAACAAAGGCATTCAACAATCATCCGCCTTCCGCCGTCCCCAATAATATGATTCCCAGCATGACGATTGCTATCATGATATATTGGCGCCATGTCAGGACTTCTTTTAAGAACAAACGGGATAAAAGCACTGAAAAAATTCCATGTGCAGCAATAAGCGGTGCCGCAATGATTGCATTGCCAGCCATTGCGAATACATAAAAGAATTGACCAATCGTTTCCAGTATGGCAGCCAATCCTTTATCATGTTCTTTGAAAATGACGAATGATTCCTTCTTGATTATTTTAACGTAAAAATATGAAATGACTGCTGCAATAAGGAAGGTGAATTCATACGCCAACAAAGCTGAATCTTCACTGATAAGCTTTAATTCATCCAAATAGATCCCATCCGCAAATGTCCCTAGTCCATCAATCAAGCTGTATAGGATCGGGAATGTAATCGCCAGTACACCAATTTGATATTTTCGTTCAATCACTTCATTGCTCGCTTGTAAAGCAGCCGTTTCAGCCTGCTTATCAAAAACGGCAAGTCCTATTACACCGGCTGTAACGGCGACAATTCCCGAAATTTCTATGAAACTCATTTCCCGCGGAAAAAATAAAAATAATAAAACTGCACTGACAGCACCCGAAGAGTTTTGAACCGGGGCGGCAATTGACAATTCTATATACCTTAGTCCGATATAGCCAATGGTCATCGACAAAATATACATGGCCGAAACCGGAAAGTATCTGATCATATCAAAAGGGTCAAAGCTGACTCCTTTAATCAGCATATACAGAATGGCATGAATTCCCATTACAAATCCAACCATTGTTACAATTTTAAGATGGCTGAACCTGTCATTGCTGTCGGAACCTTTTTTGTAAAAAAGATTTGCTGCTCCCCAGGACACAGCTGTTAGTATAGAAAAAATAAACCACATAATGTCTTTGATCTCACCTGTTTTCGCAAATTTATCAAAACATTTACTACCTTACCCCAAAATAAAAATATAATCAATCCTTTATAAATAGCAAAAGAGTTTCTGCGTGATCGTGTGTAGATGTTCAATGAATTTGGTAAAATATTAGTTATTCCTTTTTGAAAAGCATACTTTTTTCTTGATAACCCGAAATGAGGTGAACTGACTTGATTTTTGTTATGGCAGCTATCATCATTTTTTCTATTCCGGGGCTGATCCTGATTTGGTCAACTGCCTATGTCAAATCAATCAAAAAAGAAAATGTCCCGTGGAAATTGCTGGTTTCCCTTCAGCTCTTGCTTATTATTGCCGGCATGATAGTACATATCTATTTACTCCGTTCATATGAGTTTCCGCTGCTTCAAACAAGAATAGAAACCTGGGTTAGTATGGGGATCATCTTGCTCATTTGCGGATTTATGCTGGTTTTAAATTTAATCATTACAAAAAAGTTAGGCAGCCAAAGCCCAACCCATAATAGCAAAGTGGTGAAGATTATAACCGGGTGTTTTGCATTGTATTTCTTTATCATTTTCTTTATTGCAGCGCCCTTGGGGGAAAAAGTTGCCTTTGCTGTTTCGATTAATGAGGCGATAGAAGCCGCCAACAAGACGAATAATGAGGAGTTCTCTATAGTATTGGTAAATTCCGAAAAAGATTGCCTAAGGCGGTCGAGTCAATATTGCAGAAACCAAGCATATAAAAATCAATACTTTATAAAAAATAATATGGGCAAGAAACAAGAAGTGCAGGTAAAACTCCGCGCTTTGAACAGCAACAACAAGGAAATGAAAGTCATTGATTCAAAAATAATGACTTTGAAACCGGGTGAATTGCAGTTATTGGAAACGGAAGAGACGAACGAAGATGCAAGCGTTTGGAATAAATACTCGTTTCAAACAGATGGAAAAGTATATCAATATCAACAAAAAATCCGCTTTCGGGACCCTGATTAGATGGGTTTGGGCAGATCAGAATGAATTTTGTTGTAAATTTCGCAGAAAAAATGAGTTACTAAAGTATAAGAAAAAAGGCGCTGACCTAATTTTATTAGATCAGCGCCTTTTTGATTAAGTGATTCCGACTGGGTTCGAACCAGCGACCTCCACCTTGTCAATTCCCGAAAACGAGTTTATACAGGAAAATGTATAAATCGATTCCATTAAGTCCATTAAATCAAAGCTCAGATGAATGTTTATGCATGCTGATTCTGTTATTTCCATTGTTTCTAGAAATTCTGTACAATTTTTGTGCAGTCTTCATCAAAAAATTGTGGAGGTAGAGTGTATTTGCTCCATATTCAAATTATCTAAAGTGTATTATGAAATACAGTCTGAAAGTATTATTCAAGAATTGCGCCCGATCGTTGAATAAGAGTTATTACTTGAGAAAAGCGTCTAATCTTTTCATTGCCTTATCTACGGAAGTGATGGACATTGAGGTATTAAAGGGTTCAACATCTAAAGAATGGTTAGCGTTAGGGATTTTTTCAATTATTATATTTGCTTTATTATTAATGCTTTCGATTTTAATTGGAATATAATGCTCATCTTCTTCCCCTATTACAATTAGTGAAGAGTAGTTAGTCATTAATAGTGTTTCAAAAATTGAGTCAAATCCCAGTAATGGCGTAAGTAAAATCATTTTAGAATCCATAAACATATTGTTTTTCATAAATCCGTTAATGATTGGAATTGTACCTAATGATTTCCCTAAAAATACAGCTTTTTGATCTTGATGATTTTTAAGCACCTCATCAATGATAGGTGTTACATCTTCAATGATGATTTTTGTTATATCTTCTAATGGAAGTTTAAATATGTCTTTTCCGTAAGAATAATGGATGTGGACAACATCATACTGATTTTGAAGCATTGTCATAGTCGAATAATAAAATAGTGGCTTATCATACGAATAGCCCGACCCAGAAAACATAAAACAAACAACCGTGCTTCCATTTTCAATATGAGTGTAATGGACTTCTTTTTCCTTAATAAAAACTTTTTTTTGATTAACCTTCATATAGCGCCACCTGACCTTATCATTCTGTTTACTTAATTAATTGCAGCCCCTACAAATAAAATCCTTTTTTCCTCAAAAATCTGGCCCGATAAATAAAAAGAGCGCAGTCATATTCCGGAAATGCGCTCGTTTTTTGAACTACGCTATTTACATCTTTCTAAAATTGTTTTAACAAAATCAGTTTTTGCATCTGCATATTTATGTTTATCATGCTTGTTTGCTTCTGATAATTTTATTTTGAGTTGCTGATATTCAATTCTTGCTTCATCATTATCTCTTAAGTACTCTCTAAATTTTAACTGCTCAACAGATACTTACTTCCACTTTGAAACATATGGATCTGATGTGTCCTTGGTTCTCCTTTATTAAAGTAGTATCTATCCGGGAGAATGTTTGTGCCTTTGTAGGAGTAGCCTAAACCCTTCAAAGGTGATACACAATATTTGCCATCGCTAAATTCGTTGATTTCAATAGCTATATCGATAATGGGCTTTGCACTTAATTTCTTTACCGCTGTACTTCCAATGTGATGAATATCAACAATATAATTACCGATTTCCTTCTCGATTCTACTCTTCTCTAATAAAAATTCTTTTTCCCAAGCTTCAGTCCAAGGTACTAAAAAGACCTCTCCCTTTGGTAATCCCAACATACATCATACCTCCAAGCAGTTTATTGATGGAACTACCTTAAACCGAAGTCGTCAGTATTTCTATTCCACAATATGGCCCTTTAATGGAATATGATATGGCTAGAACTTTTTATGTTTATTCATTGTCACGTTATCACTCAACAGAATGGTCTTTATCCGCTATTGGTGAGACCAAAATACTTAATCCCGCCTCTCCATAATCCCACATTTTGACCCAAGGATAAGTTCCTTCTGGTAAAATAAAAGTTCTTTCTTCAAGATATTTAATCGGATCCTTATCGCCAGTGCATCCTTGAAGGAATGTGGCGGGATGAATAGTGACTATTCTTCCGGTATCATTAAAATATTTTATTTTCATTTTTTTCATCCACTCCATTGCTTCAATTAATAATTTCAGCCGATGGTACTGTTGTCCTTAATCAAGATCAATATAAAATTAATCCTTAAATCTGGCATTTTTTTGAAGTCTTCGCACAACCCTTGGGAAAAGTTGAGTGTTATTTCTTTAAGTTCATCTAATAATCTTTTTTGCTGCATTATGGGCAGCGGTGTAGTATGGGTTATAACGCCTTTCGTCCTTACCAATAAAAGTTAAATCTAAATCAAAGTCTGGATAGAGCGCTGAAAACCTTTTCGTTTTTTCATTTATTCTTTCAGCCACTTTATTTATCGCATTGTTTTTAGTAATTTTTGAAGTGATTTTCAATTTTTCAACCTCATTCCAATCACTTAAGATCCTTATCCTTGATGGCAAGGCATGATTGTTATTATGTATTGCTTTTAGTAATTCATCTACTGCAAATTCAACCGCAACAAGCTCGGCATATACATTCACCGCCTTCATTGACGGATTATAATGTTTTTTCGACTTTACCGAAGTTTGGCCCTGGCCGATAAAACAAATTCCTAAACCAAAAATACCTTGTCTCATTAACTCTGAGGCATCGGTAAATATACGCAAACACTCTTCATCCCACAGCATGTCTTCCGCTCGTGTTTTTGCTTCGACAGGGGGGATTCTCTCTTTTCTAATTAATGATTGTTTGTAAATTCCTTTATGCCCGGGATTAATCATGAGTTTTCCTCCTTCAAATAAAGTCTAAAAAATATCGATATCTATTCGTCAAATCAAACGAAATTTAGTTTTTATTTTTCCCTTTGGATGGTCGTTCCCCATTCACAGCCAGAGTAGGGTATTTCCATTTAATTGTTCTATCTTTATTTATCCTGATCCTGTGAGTTGAGCCGATGCAGAAATTCAGCGTAGCAACCATTAGGCAAGGTCTATATGCTGTCTTTAAGACCGGGTTGCGAGACATAGAGAACCGGGAACGGCTTCTTGCAGTAACGATTCGGTGGAACTTCGATTGGTTTCGGCCGGAGGGAACTTAGCATTAGTATGTAGGGCGCAAATACATATGCTTTTAAGCCAGCGCCAGGTTGAAGAAATTCAGGTATTAAATGGCAGATACATTTCCATCTTCTTCGTATTTAGTAATGTAGTGATGAATCATTTGATTACCTCCTAGCTGACTTCTTTTGCTACTCCCCTTCTGTGGTAGTATTTTCGTAGAAGGGAGGTGTTGACTTATGAAGAAAATTGGCCTTAATGCTGATTCGCTGTTTATTCGTGGTGTAGCTGAACATGGCGCAACATCTGGCGAGCTTGTCACTGAAGTCTTTGTGCGAATTTTTTTTAAGCTATAGAGCGCCATATTTATCTGCCTCCTTTCTATTAACATGAGGTTAACTGCAGTATAGTTCCCCACACGTTAACCTATCAACTATTTTTTGCAAAAAAAGTTTCTGATTAGTTAATTATATATTATTTCTCTTCATGTTATCTATTTGTTAACTTATAATATTGGTAAGAAACGAGGTGTTAACTGTGTTAGGTGACAGATTAAAAAAACTACGCAATGAACGAAAAATCACACAAGAAGAGCTTGGTAAAAAAGTGAATGTTATAAAAGTGTCTATTTCTGGATATGAAAACGGAAATAGAAATCCTGATACAGAAACACTACAAAAACTTGCCGACTTTTTTGAAGTCTCTACCGACTACCTTCTTGGTAGAACCGACAATAATGAAATAAATAATAAGGTCACTGTTGCCGGCCAAGAGATCACTTTATCTCCCGAAGAATTGAAGGTGTTTGAAGAATTAAAGAAACACCCTATCATGTTCCACGATCTTGCATCTGACCCAGAGAAGAAGGTCAAAGAGTTAATCAAGCTATATAAAATGAAAAAGATGTTCCTAGAGGAAGATGATGAGAAATATGGTGATGGATTTGGGGAGCAGGAGGATTAAAATTAAATTGAAAGGGTGATTAAGGATGGAGAAAAAATTAGATTTGATTCTTCAAAAGTTGGATTCGTTAGAGTCTGGACAAAAGGAAGTACAAGCTGGGCAGAAGGAATTAACGAAACGTCTTGAAAGGACCGAAACAAAGATTGATGCAATTACAAATCAAGTAGCCAACAATGCTGAACAGTTGCAGGAATTAAGAAATGAACAGCAGCTAATAAAACAAGCCTCCATGGAAACAAATGAGGGCGTCAAGCAATTAAAAACCATTCAAGACAGCCAGCACAGGATTATTGAACTACTCTCGGCACGTTCTTTGGAGCAAGAAAGTGAATTAAGAGATTTGAAAAGGGTTAAATAGTAAATAAATATTTATGCATCTATACAATGCACGATCGATTAGGTCGTGTTAATTTATATATTAAACATGGGGATATCTGCCCATTACGAAATGACCAATATTTTCTTACATAGTTTGACTCGGAAGCGATAACATGCAGCTGAATAAAATACAGAAATCCGACTACTGGGAAGAAAGAGCAAACAGAGTACTTTCACATTTTAACTATTCCTTTCCTGATGAAATTGACATGTATGATATTTGCTGGCAATAGGGAGTACAGATCAAGCCGCTTAACGCTCCGTTTATAGATGATGTGGACTACGAAACTATTAGACATTTAAAAGCGCACTCTTTCCCAAAGCCTCAGTCCAGAAGAGGAACAATATATATTAGGTTAAGACTAGAGGCTATTGACGTGGTGAAATATTGGGACTAGAAGCAGATCGCATCGACTGGGACAAAAATCAGATACTGATCAATCAGTCCATTGTCCGGGGGAAGGCGGGAAGCGGGTTATAAAAAGTTCATAGTCATTCGCATCAGAACGAATCGTAAGCGTGCCAGAATCAGTAATGGTAATGTTGCGGCAACTTTACATGGAATTAGTTAGGAAAAGAGATTTAGTAAAGAATTTTCGGAAAGTGCATGATCACAATTGGATATTCTGCAATGAGGATGGAACTCATTTTTATCCAACTACGCCGAATAACTGGTGGAGAAGATTCACGGACAGAAATAAATCCGATATATTCGGCTGCATGATCTGCAGCACACATCAGCTTCTCTTTTATCAATCAAGGTGTCCACGCTAAAATTATTGCAGAAAGACTTGGGCAGGCTGATATTAGAATTACAATGGACACCGGCCACCCTCTGCAAGCAGCTGATGAAGCTGCCGCTGGAAAACTAAATGACCTTTTCACATCAAAAAAAACACAAGAAAAATAATTTCGTCAACAATTCGGCAACAATAGCATTTATAACAGCTTCCGAGCAAAAGAAAAGAACCCTTGAAATATTTAAGTATCAAGGGTTCCGATGATGATTCCGACTGGGTTCGAACCAGCGACCTCCACCCTGTCAAGGTGGCGCTCTCCCAGCTGAGCTACGGAATCAAATTATTATGATCAAGTCGACAATTAATAATATATAACATCTATCAAATAATGTCAACTACTATTCTTGAAAAATTTTTTATGGGTTAAGGAGCGCCACTCTGTCAAGGTGGCGCTCACCCTATCAGCTTTCCGCCAATTTATATTTTCCTTTATTCTTTGTGAA
Organism: Siminovitchia fortis; assembly: GCF_007681465.1. Lineage (NCBI taxonomy): Bacteria > Bacillati > Bacillota > Bacilli > Caryophanales > Bacillaceae > Siminovitchia > Siminovitchia fortis. Next base: position 50,834 of record NZ_VEKZ01000004.1, on the reverse strand, counting down.
CATTTGCGTTGCAATCATTGCCACGAATAACACGAGCCCGATAATATCAGACATTCCCTCAGGATACATGAGCATAAGTCCGGCAACTACGGCGATGATTCGTTCGAACCAGTATAGTTTTCTGTACCAGAATCCGATGATTCCCGCTCCGATTCCGATCATCCCGGTGAAAGCCGTGAATACCATCCAGATCAGATAAGGGACCGTTGTATCGATCATTAGCAATTCAGGCGACAGTACAAACATGTATGGAATGATGAACGCTGCGATTGCCAGTTTCGATGCGTTGACTCCGGTTCGGATCGGTTCCCCTCCGGAGACACCAGATGCTGCAAACGCCGCCAAAGCGACCGGCGGTGTAATATCTGCCACAATCCCGAAATAAAAAACGAACATATGGGCAGATAGCGCCGGGACACCAAGCAAAATAATAGCGGGTGCCGCAATTGTTGATGTGATGACATAGTTGGCTGTTGTAGGCGACCCCATACCAAGTACAATGGATGTCAGCATTGTGAAAAACAATGTCAATAACAGCTGTTCATTGGCCAAGCCGACCAATCCATTGGCGAGCTTCAGCCCCAGACCTGTTTTCGTAACAACGCCGACGATGATTCCCGCCGAAGCGGTGGCCGCCGCCACGGACAGAGCGGTTCTTGCACCGTCCACAAGGGCCTCCACCATCTGCTTAAATCCGATCCGTGTGCTTTTCCTAATGGCACTGACAACAATCGTGCCAATGATGGACCAAAGGGCTGCACGCATGACGCTGACGCCAGTCATCAGTAAAATAATAATCAACAAGATTGGAAGCAGCAAATAGATCTTGCCTAAAACTTCTTTTCTATCCGGCATTTCCTCTTTTGACAAACCTTTAAGGCCAACCCGCTTCGCTTCAAAGTGGGTCATGATCCATATTCCGGAGAAATAAAGGATCGCCGGGATGGCAGCCGCCTTTGCGATTTCCCAGTATGTGATCCCGATAAATTCCACCATCAAAAATGCTGCTGCTCCCATGACAGGCGGCATGATTTGCCCGCCTGTTGATGCAGCGGCTTCAACAGCACCCGCAAATTCTTTGCGGTAACCGAGCTTTTTCATCATCGGTATCGTAAATGATCCGGATGTTACCACGTTTGCAACCGAGCTCCCGCTGATTGTTCCCTGCAGGGCACTGGAGAAAATCGCAACCTTTGCCGGCCCTCCGATCCTTCGCCCTGCAATCGAGAGAGCCAAATCGTTGAAATACTGGCCGACCCCGGTTTTCACAAGGAAAGCGCCAAACAGCAGGAATAAGAATATGAAGGTTGCAGAAACGTACAACGGCGTTCCCAAAATCCCCTGTGATGTAAAAAACATCGTATTGATGAGGCTTTCAAAATTCAATCCTCTATGAGCCAGGAATCCCGGCATTGACGGGCCAAAATAAGCATACGCCATAAATAAAAGAGCGATGATCGTAATCGGTAGTCCGACAGCTCGCCGCGTTGCTTCAAGCGTCAATAAAACAGCAAGCGTTCCGACTGTCAAATCAAGTGTTGTCAATGTTCCCACCCGGTTGACAATCGTTTCAATCATCAGCGGCCAATAGGCGCCTATTCCAACTGATATGATGGCTAATATGACATCGTACCATGCCACCCTATCCTTCCGCCCCGCCTTTCTTCTCGCAGGGAAAAGAAGGAATATAAGTGAAAGTGCAAATCCCAGGTGAATGGACAGCAGAATTTGGCGCGGTACAGATTGAGTAATAGACGCGTACAATTGAAAAATGGAAAAAGCCAGCAAACCAAAAAATATAATCCAGCCGAGCGCTCCTTTTACTTTCCGCGTTGCTGATTCCGGGTCATATTTTTCTAATATTTTCTGTTGTTCTTCTTCTGATAAAGTCTCATGGACCGGTTTATCTGCCAACAAGATTCACTCCTTTCCATTGCTGCCATAAAGATAGCTTCCTTTTTTTGATTCTCACAACAGATCCGGGCTCTGCAAACTCCTTAAAAGGTGTTACCTTCTCCCCCGCCACCAGACGATGATCGGCACTTACCTGGCCCGTGCTGAGATCAATCCAAGGAAAATCACGCTTCATGTTCCGGATATAATATTTACCGTCTTTCATCCGGAAAGTTTCCCCTTCCTCCGCATTGGCCGGCATGCCTACAGCTGTATCCTCGTACTCCAATTCCGTCTGGCGGATGGTCCCGTTTTTCAGTACCCGATAGGACTCTTTTACCTCTGAATGATGGATGGAATGGGTGTATACAATTTGAAAACGGCTGTCAGCTGCACGGAGCGGAAAAAAAGCAAGAAGCTTATGTTCTTTTTGAGATTCGATCGTGATAGTATCTGTTATTGGAACCGCTAAAAGTATGATAATTATAAATGGTATAAATAGCAGCTTTAAACGTCTGGGCATATTTATCTCCCGAAAAAACAATCCTCTCCAAAGAAAAGAATAGACCGAGAAGATGGTCCGGTCTATTCACGCCATTGGATATCATCACTTATTCTCTGCTGAAATGCCCTTTTCATCAAAATATTTTTTGGCACCCGGGTGAATATCGATGGCCATTCCATTCAATGCATTTTCGGCACTGATTTGCTCACCTTTAGCATGTCCGATTTTATCAGTATTCTCATAAATGGCTTTCGTCATATCGTAGACAAGATCATCTGATAAATCCGATCTGACAACAAGCATCGCTTGGACCGCTACGGTATTTATATCACTCTTGGCGTTATACGTTCCTTCCTTGATTGTTTCCTTTGCATAATAAGGATATTTTTCAATTAGGGCATCAATTTTATCATCTTCGAGTGGGACAATGACTACTTTTTCAGTTGCCGCCAACCCTTCAACAGCACCTGTCGGAGTTCCGGCAGTAATGAAAGCAGCATCAATTGTACCATCTTGGATTCCCGTAGTAGAATCATCGAAAGATAAATTTCTGGCTTTTACATCGTCAAGCGTCATGCCATACGCTTCAAGAATCTGCTCCGCGTTGGCAAGCGTTCCTGATCCGGATTCCCCGACAGAGACCGTTTTACCTTTCAAGTCTTCTACAGATTTAATTCCTGACTTCTCCGTCGTCACGATTTGAATCGTTTCCGGATAAAGTGTTCCAAGGCCTTTCAGGTTGTCCACTTTTTCTTTGAACATATTGGTTCCTTCAGTGGCGTATGTAGCGATATCCGTTTGTGTAAAAGCGACTTCCACTTCTTCCTTTTGGATCAATGCCATATTTTCGGCAGATGCGCCTGAAGTGACTGCATTGGATTCAATCCCTGTTGCATCCTTGATCAAATTGGCGAAGTTTCCTCCAAGCGGATAATATGTACCGCCGGTACCGCCTGTCGCAATACTGACGAATTTCACGCCATAATCTTTTCCGCCTTCTTTTGCCTCTTCCTTTCCTTTATCGTCTCCCCCACCGCCGCAGGCTGCCAGCACTAATGAAAGCACTACCATTAAAGCGATGCCAAAAAAAGTTTTTCTGCGAATCATTTAATAGCCCCCCCTACTTGTATTCTACAAAATTGATATTAGCATAATAACTTTGATGCAGGCAAACTTTATGGTTTCCCTGCACATAGCCGCTTTTAAGCTTCCAGTAACCCCTCTCTTATTACCCTTTTAAAAATTAACAAAACGTCATTTTTAACATTACCCAACCCATATGATAAAGTATTTAACATACAATCCGCCAAAGAAGGAGGCTAATATAAAATGCAAGGAACGATTACAGAAATAGAGTTTGACAGCAAGGAACTGGATGAAAGGTTAGAGCTTTTGATTTATTTGCCCGCAGCCTATTCGCCCCTGTACAAGTATTCTCTATTGATTGTTCAGGACGGAAAAGACTACTTCCAGATGGGCAGGCTGACAAGGTTTACGGACGAGCTGCTTGCCGGGGAAAAGATTGAAAATCTGATCATCGCCGGCATTCCTTATAAAAACGTGAAGGACCGACGGCAAAAATATCATCCGGATGGCGAAAAAAATGAAGCCTACATAAGGTTTCTGGCCCATGAACTTGTTCCCTGGCTGGAAAAGAGATATCCCACCAGCAGCGTTGGGAAATGCAGGGCTTTGATGGGGGACAGCCTGGCAGCCACTGTTTCCTTAATGGCCGCCATTGAATATCCCCACACCTTCGGAAAAGTCATTTTACATTCGCCTTATGTAGATGATAAAGTGCTTTCTGCTGTCCGCTCCCATAAAGAGCCTTATCTCCTGGATATCTATCATGTGATCGGAAAGGATGAAATCGAAATCAAGTTTTCACAGGAGCGGGTGGAGGACTTCCTGACTCCAAACCGGGAGCTTCATCAGGCCTTTGAGGAAAATGGCTTCGATTCTTTTTATGACGAATTTGACGGCGGCCACTCGTGGAAATACTGGCAGCCCGACGTAAAGCGTGCACTGGCAATGATGTTTTCCCGTTAAATCAACTCTTTCTTATGTCCTATAGGAAAAGCGGTCGGGGATATGTTATAGTAATAAGATATAGAAGATTTTAACCATTATCGAAGTTAGGGAGGTTATAGAGAGATGAAATATGGAATTGTTATATTCCCCTCTAAATCATTGCAGGATTTGGCAAACTCCTATCGGAAGAGGTATGATCCCCATTATGCGCTGATTCCTCCTCATCTGACATTGAAAGCGGCTTTTGAAACAGATATGGATGTCAATTCTATCACTGAAAAGTTGGAAGCAATTGCAAAGAAAAATGAACCTTTCACTTTAAACATCAGAAAAGTGAGCTCATTCCAGCCCATAAACAACACGATTTATTTGAAAGCAGAGAAGACCCCGCAGCTGGAAAACATTTACGAGGACTTGTACGCCTCTTTGCCAGGTGATCCGCCGGAACACCCTTTTGTTCCGCATATTACTATCGGACAAAATCTGTCAAATGATGAACACTCCGATGTATACGGCCAGCTAAGGATGCTTGGTGTCGAACACGAGGAAATCATTGACCGATTCCACCTTTTGTATCAGCTTGATAACGGGTCATGGACTGTTTACGAGACGTTTCGCCTTGGAAAGGAAGCCTAATAAATGAGAGTCATACTAGCCGGAACAGACAGTCAGCTTCAAGATGCTTTCAGCATTCGAAAAAAAGTGTTTGTCGAAGAGCAGCAGGTGCCTGTTGAAATCGAAATCGATGAGCATGAAAACAACTCTGCCCACTTCGTGCTTTACGATGGGGAAAAGCCGGCAGGCGCGGGCAGATTCCGGATTCTTGATGACAAAGGAAAAGTGGAAAGGATTTGCATTCTTCCGGAATATCGCGGAAAAGGTGCAGGAAACCAAATCATGGCGGAGATTGAGGAATATGCAAAAAAACTTCCGGTTGAGGAACTTGTTTTGAACTCCCAATCCTATGCTGTTCCTTTTTATGAGAAACTGGGATATATCGTCGTATCGGAAGAATTTCTTGACGCGGGGATCCCGCACCGGAAAATGATAAAGAAACTGGAACAAGAAATGAGCAAGCGCCCTGTTTAGAGGAGGAGAACCAGGCGATTCCCGAAGATCGGAACTTTCAGCCGTCAAAGGGAATCGGCTTACCCTTTCAGCCGGGCGCCATTTCTTGTTCTCACTCCGAAATCTTAAGTGATTCCCCTTTTAACCACGGTGTATGTCCATTAATGGATATGGAAACTTCACCGCTTTCTATGAGCGAAGATATGTATGCAGTGAAAGATGTCCTAAAAAGCAGCCATTGCCCGATTTCGCGCGCTTCCAGCCTGAAATGATCGAACATTCTTTGCAATAGGCCATTCATTGATATGCCATTTGCGGAAGCATTTACGTAGCTTAACAGAAACTGTTTGATATTGGCATGGCAGTCGATGTTTGCCTGAATTGTCTCCTTAATATCGATTTCATAATCACCATGCCCCGGAAGCGCCCCCCGGAAAGATAAATTGAGCAAATTTTCAAGAGTGTCGATTGCCGCATCCGCATCGACAATGAATGGAACCTTATGTTTCGCAAGAACAGCGGCGCCAAAATAAGCGTCTGCCGCATACAGGATCTCCCCAATTAAAATTCCCATCTGCGCATAGCTGTGTCCAGGCAAATGAACAGCCTCGAAATGAAAAGGCCCCAATTCATGCTGCCCTTCACGGATGAAACCGTCAATCTTTACCGGGTCCCCTTCCAAAAACTTGTTCCTTAATTGTTTAATCGGCATCGCCCCATTCCACAGATAGATCGGCTCAAGAACAGGATGTTCCATGATCGCCGCTTCAAGCGGCGGTGCATGCAATTTAACCTGAAGCTGCTTCTGTAAAAACGAAGCCCCTCCATAATGATCTGTATGGGCATGGGTAAGAAAAACATAATCGAGGGGAAGATGATGCTCATTCAATATTTTCAAAACCTTTTTTGCCGTGCCTTTATCAATCCCGGAATCAATGAGCATCCCCTTCCCATCTTTATGGATATATCCGATATTGACAGAACCGTTGAAATAATGACAGCAATCGGAAATTTTTATGAACTCCAACTCTAACATTCCTTCCAAATATGCTGTTATACATATTCGTTTAAAAACTGTCCTTTTCCTGTTGCATTTGGAAAATTTTTATTTTTACGTGCTTCCGTCTCATATTTTGTGGGGATTGCCGCATCAGTTGTCTTCAATTCAAATTTTGGCTGCAGTCTGATTTTCGGTGTGAAACGGACAGGCATGGGATCACGGGCTTTCATTTTTTCCTGGTCTCTTTTTTGATATTCCGTATATTGGTTCATCCTGATTGGCGCAATATATCCCATTGGAACCGGCACCTCCATTTCCATGATTCATATCTTTTACCCCATTACGCATCTTATAAACGTCTTTTTTTAAAAAAATGAGGACTTGCACCTGATGCAAGCCCACTGCCTTATCTTTTATTCAGCATTTTTGAGATGGTGTTCATATCCAACTTATTGCCATCCTTAGTGATCGTATGCACCATCTTGTCTTCCAGCTCTCTTGAAACCGGACGGTTTGCAATCCTTGCGACTTCCCTGATCACCCGGCGGACTGTTTTTTCATCTTTAAAGTTTGCATTCTGCAGTGAATTCGCAAGCTTTAGTACTTCATTCATATCGACACCGGTCTTGCTCTCAATATTTTTAAAAAATTGATTATCCATTATCAAAATAGCCTCCTTTTCATCTTTTATATATTATGAAGGAGGCTATTTTTGGTGAGGTATAGCGGACCAAAAATGCGGGATTCCGCCAATATCCTTTATCCGAAATCAAATGTATGCTTTGGGGCAATACGACTTGCCCATACAAAAAAGCTATGCTTGCACTTTACCCTTTCGGCTTGAATATTAAAGCTCCCAGGAACCCGAAAACGATGGCGGCCGATATACCTGAAGATGTAACTTCGAACATTCCGGTCATTACGCCGACAAGTCCATGCTTGTCTGCTTCCAACATGGCTCCATGAACAAGCGAGTTCCCAAAGCTTGTGATCGGTATGGTCGCTCCAGCCCCCGCAAAATCAATAAGGGGATCATACAGGCCAAACCCGGCCAATATCGCGCCAATGACAACCATTGTGCTTAATGTATGTGCAGGCGTCAGTTTGGCAGCATCAAACATGAGCTGTCCAATCACACAAATAGCCCCTCCAATGACAAATGCCCAAAAAAACATGGCAAGCATGAAATCCCTCCTCGTTAAATATATTCGACGCTGACAGCATGAGCGATGCAGGGAATCGATTCTTTTTGCTGAAAAGAAAGCGGCGATAAAAGAGCGCCGGTAGCTACGAATAAGATCCGTTTATACTTCCCTGCTTTCATCTCATTCAGCAAATGTCCGTACATGACAACCGCTGAACAGGCGGGACCGCTTGCTCCCGCAAATACCTCCTGATCTTTTTTATATATGAGAAGGCCGCAATCCTGGAATTGTTCAACATCAACGGATACGTCTTTTTGTTTAAAAAGATCCAGTGCAACCCGCCTGCCGATATCGGCAAGGTCTCCGGTTACAATCAGGTCGTAATGGGACGGGTCAATGCCCAGATCGAAAAAATGCCTTTGGATTGTGTCAACAGCTGCCGGCGCCATCGCTCCGCCCATATTGAACGGATCGGTCAATCCCATGTCGATCACTTTTCCAATAGTGGCCGAAGTAATTCTTGGATGCGGAGAGTTGACCAATGTCCCCGACCCGACAAGGGCGACCCCTGCTCCTGTAACCGTCCATTGTGCAGTCGGCGGCTTCTGCCCTCCGTATTCCGTAGGGTAGCGGAATTGGCGCTCAGCCGAAGCGTTGTGGCTGGAAGCTCCTGCAAGGATATAGTCGGCCCCGCCATTATTGATGATCATTGCCGCAAGCCCCAGACCCTCCGTTGAAGTGGCACATGCGCTGAATATGCCAAGGTGTGGAATTTGGTTTGTTCTGGCCGCAAAACTGGTCGGCGTAATTTGATTGATTAAATCACCGGCCAGAAAGAACTGAACGTCCTCCCCTTTTAGCGCTTTTTTTCTTAACGCAATATCGACAGCATCTTCAAGCAAAACAGTCTGCGCCTTCTCATAGGAATCTTTCCCCATCCATAAATCCGTGTGAAATTTATCAAAATCATTCGTGAGCTGTCCTTCTTTTTCAAATGGCCCGCCTACCACTCCTGTTGATAATATGGCCGGCTTCCGGTCAAAAACCCATGTCTGATTGCCAACAAGCATTATAACCCTCCCCACTTGATTAATATTGTTTTGATGAGTGCGACAACAAATGCGGAAAACACACCAAAAATGATGACAGATCCGGCCAGTTTAAATATATTTCCTCCCACCCCTGTAACAAAGCCTTCACTTCGGTGTTCGATTGCAGACGATATGACGGCATTTCCAAAACCGGTAACAGGCACAGAACTTCCCGCCCCGGCAAATTGCCCAAGCCGGTCATATACGCCGAATCCTGTCAAAAGCATGGCAAGGAAAACCATCGTGGCAACAGTAGGGTTTCCTGCTGTCTGCTCGGTAAAATTGAAAAAATAAATATAAAAGTAAGTAATCGCTTGTCCGATTCCGCAAATCGTGCCGCCTACCAAAAATGCCCGAATACAGTTTTTTAAAATGGGCCTTTTTGTTTCATGTTTTTTCTGCAGTTGTTCATATTGGATCTGTTCAGGTGTTTTTGCCTTATTTTTGCTGGACATCTTTTTCTCTCCTAAGTCATTTCTTCTTTTAATCGAATGATTTTTTTGAACCGTTTTTTGGCTTCGGCATTGGATAAATTGTCACCGTCTAAATCTTCTTTCAGCCTTACTGCCTCCAGGAAAATTTTATAATCACTGGAAACTATAAATTTCTCATCAGGATATTCCTTTTTCAGTTTTTTGGTAAGTTCCCTTTCGATCTTTTTCATTCTAAACCTTTTCATATGCTTTACCTTATAGGCCACAATGATTTTCTTATCTCCTTCTACAACGGCGACATCATAGATTTCATCTATATTTGACACTTCTTTTTTTACCTGGAAGGCTACCGACTCATCCTCATCCCTTTGTTTCAGTTCAATAGGGGGCGGACTTGTCCTTTTCAGCAATGCTGAATCACTTTCTTTATGCTCCTGGCCGTCATCATAAGAGCATGCCGAAAGTGCCAAAAAAAAGAAGGCTGAAATTATGATCTTTGATGGTTTGTTTCGCATGTCAACCTCCGCTTCGAGAATGGTAACTTTATTTTTCACCATTCCATGTAAATTATGAACAAAAATAAACCTCTGCTTGGAGGATTTAAGGAAAAAATAAACTGGGAAATTCCCCCATTGAATTTCCCAGTTTACCTGTGCATGCCAATCAGTGAAAAAATCCCGATTAGTACACTTTCGACTTCTTAGTCGGCCCGCCGCATCCGCAGCCTTTTCTTTTTTTACGAACAGGAGTGACCGGCCTTTTCTTGCTTCCACTTTTTTTCAAAAGTCTCACTTCCCGTATTAGTATTGGATGCATCAATGCACCTTGTTTATTTTATGACTATCCCGTGTTGATCGCTTTCCCAAAATCCCAGATTACCCTATGTTTTTTGACTGGATCCACGTTTCCACGATAGCTGCAAGTCCGGCAGCCGCCAGTACGATGACCACAGGCTTATACAGGACAGGAAAGTAAAAGCGCATTGCGAATAATCCCATTGACACCCATATTCCCGTGCACCAGAAGCAGTTGAGAAGGGCTCCGATCCATCCCCGCAGGCCTCCCTCTTTTGGCAGCAAATAGATTTCGGCCTTCCCTTCATCATTTTTTTCTTCATATTCATCCATGAATGGGCTTCTGATCCACTCTGTTATTTGATCGTAGACCAAAAGTCTTGTCAGCCGAAAGACCGCCATACTGAAAATGATGTATTCCAACCATGATATTTCCATTGAATCCACCCCTTCAATTGCCTATTTTATGTAAAACAGGCGTCTGTCCGTTACTCAATGACCCAATGATTAATATGTTATTAGTGTTAATGACCATATTATAAGGAGGAAAATAAAAGATGAGCTTCGAAGAAATGGAATCGTCTTTCGATCATACAGCGCCGGCAACCCACCACGTTGGCGGCGGTGGATGCAGCGGCGGCTGTACTTTAGATTGTGTTTGTCAAGTAGTCAGGGCTATTAAAGATATCCAGGATCAGGCAGAAGAAGAATGCGAAGTATGCACATCCAATTGCTTTATTGAACCGCTGGGAGAATTGGGCGTACGGGGACGGGGCCATGCCGACACCCGCGTATTCACTTTAACCCATAAAAACGGCGAACTGTTTAAGGCATTGTTCAGGGGCCATCACGGCAAATGCGTTTCTGTCTTTTTCAGGGTAGAAGATATCTTTGATAACTGCTGTGCTACGCTGAGAGTCCTTGTTCCATTAAAAAAAGATGGCAAGACCGTAGCTGATATCATGGATCAACATGGAAAACTGAATTTCGCAGAGCTTTGCGAAGTAAGAGACTGGGGCCGCAGCAACAGCTGTGTAACGGTTGATCTGCACTGCTTCTGCGCAGTCCAATGTATTGCAGATGTAGACTTGGAGATTTGCGACTAATTCCCGAAAGACGGAAATGGATCTGCCATTTCCGTCTTTATTTCAGAGTAAGAAAGTGTAAGATTTTTTAGCTTTAAAATTTTGAACAAAGCCTTTCTTTGTCTAGCTCCAGCGCCTATCGACTAGCAGACTTCGCACCTCTGGTGCTCCTGCGCCATAGCTTATCAAGGAAGCCTTGTTCAGCTCGTCGCAAAGCTCAGGAAGCCTCTCGAAGAAGAAGCTTTCCTACGATAAGTCAACATCGGCTCGTTCCTCGCCGTGTTTCCTTTATCTCGTCGGAGGCACTCCAGTCTGTACGTCGATGGGCAAGGCGCTTGCGCTCTTCTAATTAGCACTAAGCGTTGATCCGGATACCCAGCAAGTCTTTTTTTTCAATCGTAGCCAGTTCTCCTGAATCTGCCTTTACAACTATTTTTTCCTTATCTGCCGCGTATAGCTTTCCTTTGACACCGCCCAGCGGAGTTGAAAATGTGCAGGAATAAAATTGGGGCTTCGATGATAAATGATGGAGCTTTTCTTCAATCGTCATGGAGGTGAAAGACTTTACAGGATTCAGTCCGCCTCTTGCAGGCCTGTTGCTGTTATGGGCGTGAAACCTAAAATAATCCACCGCTGAAACAGGTTTATTTTCTTCAACCTGCTTTTCCCCAATCTTTTCCCCGACTTCTTCCTCTTCAAAAATGAATTTTTCCTCACCAAAGCTGACCTTCCTTTTTTTGGTTTGGTGCCTGTCAACGGCAACAGAATCTTTAAAATTGCTGTTAAAAGCTGCTGGCGGGCCAGTGCTAGAGCGGTATTGGCTTTGCATCCGATGGTTCGGCTCCTTTAAACTAGGCTGCTCAATAAATAATAACGGCTTTTGTGGCTTCTTCCTTCCTTTTTCCTTCATAGGGGTCAACCTCCATCGCTGAAACTTTCTTTATATTTGTATGCACAACCTTCCTTGACGTTTATGGAGAAGCAAAAAACTGCCGTAAATATCGGCAGTTTCTTGTTGAATGATTAAATTTTTAATTACCCATGATATGGTAGCCGGAATCGACATGGATGTTTTCGCCGGTAATGCCGCGTGAAAGGTCGCTGAAAAGAAATGCGGCGGTATCTCCAACCTCTTCCGGCGTCGTTGTTCTGCGAAGAGGGGCTTTTTCTTCAATTTCTTTCAAAATGCTGTTAAAGTCGCTGATCCCTTTGGCAGAAAGGGTACGGATCGGGCCGGCGGAAATTGAATTCACCCTTATGCCATGTTTTCCGAGATCGCTTGCCAGATACATGACGCTCGCATCAAGTGATGCTTTGGCCACTCCCATGACATTATAGTTCGTTACAACCCGCTCACCGCCAAGGTAAGTCATTGTGACAATGCTGCCGCCTTCCGGCATAACATTCAGCTTTTGCACCGCTTTTGCAACAGCAGTCAATGAGTAGGAACTGATGTTGTGGGCAAGAAGGAAACCATCCCTTGTCACATTCAAGTAATCGCCGTCAAGCTCCTCCTTGTTGGCAAATGCAATACAGTGGGCAATCCCGTGAATCGGGCCTGCCTGCTCCTTGATTTTGCCGAAACATGCCTCTATATCATCATCTTTCGTTACATCGCAAGGGAGAACTAATGATTCTTCCCCCTCAAGTGTGTCCGCCAATTCACGGACATTTTTCTCAAGACGCTCTCCAGCGTATGTAAAAATCAGTTTGGCTCCTGCTTTATGTAAAGATCTCGCGATTCCCCATGCGATGCTCCGTTTGTTTGCAACACCCATAACCACAAAGGTTTTTCCATTCAAAGAAAGCATGTGAATTCCTCCTTTTTAATTTTTGTTGAACAGGAAAATATTAAATTCTACAACTGTGGATAATTTCCTTGTCTAGCTCCAGCGCTCAGCGACTAGCAAACTTCGCGCCTCTGGTGCTCCTGCGCCATAGCTTAGCAAGGAAGCCTTGTTCAGCTCGTCGCAGAAGCCTCTTTCCTACGATAGTCAACATCGGCTCCGACGGACAGGACGTCCTAGTGCAGGCGAAGCGACAGGACGTCGCTGCTTGAGCCTGCCTTCGTCGCCGTGTTGTCCGGCTGCGAGTGCCATCGGCGCAAGGATTAAGCCAATCGCTGCTGAAGGCAAACTACGCCTTTTTCAGCGCTCGTCTAGCTTTGCGCCGATAAGCAGGCACTCTCCGCCTTTCCTTATCCTTTATCTCGTCAGAGGCACTCCAGTTTGTACGTCGCTAGACGAGCGCTTGCGCTTTTTTTGTTACATGTTATTAGCACCTAGTACTAATCATACACGACAGCTTTTTGGTTTGTAAACAGGATTCTCTTAAATATTATTACTTATATTGCAGTTCCCTCGTCAATTCCTCGACATATTCCGCCGATCCTGTCACGATCAGACGGTCATTGATCAGCAATTCCGTATCCCCGTGGGGAACGATGGAGTCCTTCCCCCTGAAAATCCTTACGATAATGACATCCCCCGTAAATGGAAATTCCCGGAGTGTCATCTGGTTATAGTCAGGGTTCAACATCCGGATTTCATGGAGCGCCGTCTCATCACTCGTCATGATGTTGGCAATATTAGGCGACTCAATCAATGCTTTCATCAATGCCGTTGTTGCGAGCAATGTTGAAAACACTTCGATATCCTGCTCCGTCAACGCTTTTGCAAGGTCAGGGCTTTCGATGCGGGCGATCACCCGTTCCACGCGGCGCTCTTTGGCAGCAACGGCCAGAGTTGAATTGAGCTCTTCATCCCCTGTTGAGATAAAAAGAATATCAGCAGCGAACGCTCCCTCTTTATCCAAAATTTCTTCGTCATATCCTGTGATCTCCTGTATATCAAATGTGGAATCCGCTGTGTTTGAATCGGCCTTTTCCATTTTCTTATGAATGATGCATGTATCATAATTCGATTGGCCGAGCTCCTTGGAAACGGCAAGAGACATTTGGTTTGCCCCGACAAATATAACCTTTATCTTCCTCTCCCCGGCATTTTCCTTCGGGAACCACTTTCTGAACATGATAGGGGTTAAAATGCAGGAAATGACAGCCACTAATATGAGCGTGCCGCTCATCTCTGCCGATATCACGTTAATCCGCTCAGCAATTTTCGCTGCTGCAATAACAAGCGACAAAGTGGAAGTTAAAAGAAATGCGGATGCGAGCACCGTATTTTTATCATACCAGCGTCTTAGTATGAGTACCGGAAAAAACTTGGATACAAACAAAGCTACAATCAAAAGCGGAATCAGCAGCAACATATTTTTATTGCTTAAAAGCGACCATAATTCAAGGTCCACGCCGACCATGACAAAAAAGATGGGGATCAAAAATCCATATCCAAATGAATCGAGCTGCCTGATCATGCCCTGATCCGGATTGAGGAGCGACACAAGCGTTCCCGCGATAAATGCGCCCAAAATATTTTCTGCACCCACCGATTCGGACAGAGCGACAAGGACTATGATCAATGTAAAAATCGCACGGGTCCCGATCTGTACCGTCCCAGTTGACAGGCGTGCAACAAAATTTCTGCTCTTAAAACGGACACCGATAAAGTAAAAAATGACACCTGTTGCGAACAAGACGAGAAGCAGCCACATTTGTCCGCCCCCGTCGCTTGAAAGGGAAACAAATACGGAAAGCAGGATCATTGTGACAAGATCGGCAATGACCGCAATGAGCAAAATGATCTGGCCTATCCCTGTTTTCATGATACCCGCTTCCTTTAAGGTCGGCACAACCACTCCCAGTGAAATCGTCGAAATGATCAATGTCATCAGCATCATATTTTCGATAAATCCCGCGAGAACGAAAAGATACGAAAGCAATATTGATAAAACAAAAATACCGGCAAAAACAAAAGTGGATACGGCTAACCTGTTAGGTTCCAATTTACCGTTTGGTAAAGCCGATTTCTTTTGCTTGCTGCTAAACGCCGAAAAATCTATTTCCACTCCACTTAAGAACATTAAAAAAATAAAGCCGAGCGTTGACAGCGTATCAAGCCACATATCGTGCTGGATTACATTGAATCCGCTCTTGCCGATAATCAGGCCCATGATGATTTCCGCTACAACGACCGGTATAAAGGATAGCCGAAAACGGTGGAGAAGAAGCGGTGTAAAAAATGCGACCAGCAATACAATAACCAGTGAAAGTAATGATGATTCAGATTCCATATGCTTCTTCCTCCGTTTTTGACTGTTTAAATGAAATACCTAATGAACGAGATAACTCATGAATAATGTAGCAAGGCCAAAATAGATCAAAATGGATGTCAGATCGTTCATCGTGGTGATGAAAGGCCCCGAGGCAACGGCCGGGTCGATTTTCAGTTTATGCATGATAATTGGAACGAGCGTTCCTGCCAAGGTAGCGACGAACAGGGATGCCAGGATTGAAATCCCGACGAGAAAACCCAGGAACAACTCGCCTTTCCACAAATAGACAACAATGACTACAAGCAATCCGCAGATGGAGCCGGTGATAAGACCGGTTCCTCCTTCTCTGAGAACCAATTTCCATCTGCTTTCTTCCTCCAGTTCACCCGTCGCAATCCCTCTTACCGCCACCGCAAGGGCCTGTGTTCCGGTATTTCCGGCCATTCCGGCAATCAGCGGAATGAAGACTGCCAAAATAGACACCTGATTTAATGTATCTTCAAACCTTCCGATCAAACTGGCTGTAAACATTCCAAGAAAAAGCAATATAATCAGCCATGGAAGGCGTTTTTTGGCTGCGGAAAACGGATTTTTGTCAGGAGTGTCTACATCCATTACAGCCGCAAGCTTTGAATAGTCATCTGACGCTTCTTCATCGATGACATCGATAATATCGTCAACTGTAATGATACCCAATAAATGATTTTGAAAATCCACGACCGGCAATGCCAGCAGGTCATAGTCACGCATTTGGTTCGCGGCCTCTTCCTGATCCGCATCAACGGTGATTGAAACAACCCTTGAAGACATGATTTCGGATATCATTGTATCATCATTGCTGATTATAAGGTCACGAAGTGAAATGACTCCCACAAGGCGCCTGTCGTCATCAATCACAAACACATAATATATGGTCTCCGCGGTAGGCGCTTCATTTTTCAAAATATGCATGGCGGATCGGACTGTCTGGTTGGCCGAAATGGCGATGTATTCCGTTGTCATGATACTTCCGGCAGTCGACTCTTCATAGTGGAGGAGGTCCTTGATCTCCTGCGCACTCTCTTTGTTCATGATGGTCAAATAGCTTGCCGCCTGGAGCTTATCCAGCTTATTCAACACGTCAACCGCATTGTCCGTAAACATATGTGACAACATGTCTGCAGCATACTGCGGCTCCATTTCCGCCAATATATCTTTATATTCACTGTCCTCAATATCCAAAACCTCAAAAAAGTCCGATACTTCCTTAGGTGATAAATATAGATAGATCTTCAACCGTATGTCATGGTCAATTTTTATAAAAAATTTTGCTTGGTCATACGGATGTAAATGTAAAAATTCTTCACGGAAACCCATCATGTTTTCATCATGAAGTGTTTCCAGCAGCAGCTCTTCATCCAATTGCTCTCGTTCTTCCTGATTCATTTCAGCCATCATTTTCGCGCCTCCTCTCCGCCTGTCTTTCCTATCCTAACAAATCTGAACCGGCTTGTCGTTATATATGATAGGCTTTTGCATAAAACGAAATGGATTATTACAATAATATCAAAGAACCGCTCAGCAAAGAAAATCCGGATATATTTGAAATAGACAGGTGATTTGTATTGAAAATTGATATAATCGGTGATATTCACGGGTGTTTTTCGGAATTTAAAAACCTCTTACGAAAGCTCGGCTATTCATGGCGGGATGGTGTTCCCATTCATCAGGAAGGCAGACTCTTGGGCTTTGTCGGCGATCTCACGGACAGGGGCCCGCAATCTTTGAAAGTCATCGAAACCGTTTGGAAACTTTGGAAGCTTCATGGTGCCTATTATGTGCCAGGGAACCATTGCAACAAGCTTTATCGTTATTTTCTAGGCAGAAATGTCCAAGTCACCCATGGACTTGAGACAACGGTTGCCGAGTTGGACAGCCTGTCGCCAAAAGAAGAGAACCATTACAGAAGAATGTATATGGAACTGTATGAGGGTTCTCCGCTTTATCAAATACTTGATGAAGGCAAGCTTATCATCGCCCATGCGGGCATTAAAGAAGACTACATTGGCAAAGTCAATAAAAGTGTGAAGACATTTGTGCTTTACGGAGACATTACTGGGGAATTCCTGCCTGACGGCAGGCCCGTCAGGCGGGACTGGGCGAAAAAGTACCAAGGCTGGCCTTTTATCGTTTATGGACATACTCCAGTCAGTGTTCCGCGCACTGTCGGAAGGACCATTAATATCGATACAGGCTGCGTATTCGGAGGCAAGCTAACGGCATTCAGATATCCGGAGAAGGAAACAGTCTCCGTTCCGTCCACCATGCCGTATATCCCGGAAAAATTTACGGAGTTTGCATAGGCGCGGAATTTGCCGGGGCTTCTATTATCCGCGGGTATTTCCTCTTATCCACGGGTATTTCCCCTTATCCGCGGGTACTTCCCTCTATCCGCAGATATTCTCGCTTATCCGCGGATTTCAAGTTCCTCCAACAGCATTTGCATATCTTGCGGCAATGGAGCATTAAAAAACATTTCTTTTTTTGTCAGAGGATGAAAAAAGGACAGCTCGCTGCAATGCAAAGCCTGCCGCATCATCCCATTCATCGGCCCGCCATACAGTTCATCACCAAACAAGGGATGTCCTATATGAGATAGATGCACCCTGATTTGGTGGGTCCTGCCTGTTTCCAATTTAATTTTCAGAAAGGCCGCATCTTTCATCTGCTTCTGTACTTCATATACCGTAACAGCCCTTTTTCCGTCTCTTCTTACTTCCCTTTCGATAATACTTGTCTGTTTTCTGCCAATCGGCACATCAATGACGTCCCTTTTCTTCCAAAAGGTGCCCGCAGCAATGGCTTCATATGCCCTATGAATGATCGCCTCTTTCTGCTGAAGGCCGAATAAATGGTGGGCGTGCCGATGTTTTGCCGCCAACAGCAGCCCTGATGTGTTTCTGTCGAGCCTCGTTACTATATGAACCGCCGCCTTCGCCGACCCCTGATGCTCATAATAATAAGCCAGAGCATTTGCAACGCTTCCTGACGGGTGTTCCCTCGAAGGAATCGTACTCATATAAGGTGGCTTGTTGATGACCAAAATATCCCGATCCTCATATATAATATCAAGAGGTATATGTTCTTGTGCAAGGCGGGGATTGACCGGTTCAGGAGGGAATACAATTTCCAGCCTGTCGCCCTCATCCAGAAAATAGCGTACGTTCTCTTCCTTTCCGTTAACGCTGATGGTCCCGCCGGCAAATTTAATATCCGTCAAAGCCCTTCTTGATATATGCTCCTCCGATAAAAAAGTTTTTATATCTTTTCCTGCGCGTTCCTTTGGGATGACCCATTCTAGTGTAAAATTTGACATTTTTTCCTATCCTTCATCTGATATGAACGAATCATGTACTCTTTTCCAAAAAGGAAACGGCCTGAACCGTGCAAACCGGACTTTTTCATCAGCAACCCGAAATTGAATGGACTTTACATCTCGGTGCATCACATTAAGGTGATCGATTGTAACATGAAAGTCATGGACATATACCGGTTTGAGCATAAGCGTATGATGTGCAGGCAAAATGAGCGGAGAGCCGACTGTCCTGAATACCCTGTTGTTGATGGATGCCATTTCGGCAAGTTGAATCGCATGGATGGCAGGATGGATGATGGCTCCTCCCAACGCTTTATTATAAGCGGTACTCCCGGATGGCGTTGATACACAGAGGCCGTCTCCGCGGAAGCGTTCAAAATGTTCCCCTCTTATTTCCACATCCATGACAAGGGTTCCGACGGTGCTTTTGACGGTCGATTCGTTCAAACCGAGGTATTTCGTCTCTTTTCCGCCATGCCGGTAACGGATGATCACTTCCAAAAGCGGGTACTCCACGACCTGATAAGGTGTTTTTGCTATAGCGATCACAAGCTTTTCGATCTCATCCGGAAGCCAGTCTGCATAAAACCCGAGATGCCCGGTGTGAACCCCAACAAAAGCCACTTTGTCCAATCTTGAGCTGTATCGGTGAAATGCGTATAGGAGTGTGCCGTCCCCGCCGACAGAGATGACGATATCCGGTTCTTCTTCGTCATAGACCAGTTCAAAATCCTGTAAATAAGTAATGACCCTTTGCATCAAGGCGTTAGATGTCGAATCTCCTTTTGAAAGTACTGAAAACCTCATCACGTCCATCCTTTCCCGTCAACGTTCCTTATTTACCATCAGGAAGCTCGTATGCTTCCCTGTTTTTTGTGAAATAGACTTGTGCTTCTTGTATTTCGCCCCTAATCTGTGACATTTGTTCATCTAGCCTGAATGCCGCTTCGGCGGCTGCCTGCAGTCTTTTTTTTATTTCTTCGGGAATTTGTCCTTGGTATTTATAATTGAGTGAATGCTCAATTGTGGCCCAGAAATTCATTGCAAGTGTACGGATTTGGATTTCGGCAAGGATTTTCTTTTCTCCATTGATTGTCTGCACCGGGTACTCGATAACCACATGGTAAGAGCGGTAGCCGCTCGGTTTTTTATGAGAAATGTAGTTCCTTTCTTCGACAATCCGAAAATCATTTCTTTTTCTAAGAAGCTGTACGACTGTCTGGATGTCATCGACAAACTGGCACATCATTCTGAGACCTGCAATATCCTGGATTTCGGTCTCCAGCTTATCCAGTGGAATGTTTTTCAAATTGGCTTTGACCAAAATGCTTGCAACCGGTTTAACCCGGCCGGTCACAAATTCTATCGGAGAGTGGACGTGCTCTTCGGCAAATTGCCCCCTCATCCCTCTCAATTTTACTTTCAATTCTTCTACTGCCTGCTTATATGGCGCTAAAAATTGATCCCAATGATTCATGATATGACTCACCCCTGTGACTTCTGGTGCGAAGACGGACTATTTTTTTCTATAATATATATACGAACTCATTTTAGCATAAAGTTGCAATTCATACATTGAACTATCTGTCTAAAAAAGCGATAATAAGATATAGTTTTAAGAAAAGCGTAAGGCGCGCAGCCTTAGGCGACAAGCACAAGGCGAATTTTGATGAGGGAGTTCTTCAGCCACCACAGCAATTCGCCTTGTGATCTCGAGCCGATGGCGCCTGAAGCTGGACATTACGAACTTTTTTGAAGAGAAAATCCGGTAAAATTTGATACTTTCTTTGACTTTCAGAAAGGACGAAGAGCTTTGGGCCGAAATATTGAAATTGAATTTAAAAACATGCTGAACAAAGAGAACTTTATCAAGCTGCAGAAGCATTTCAAAATCAATGAGCAAGATTTTCTCATACAAAATAACCATTATTTTGATACGGACGGCCTTTCACTAGGACAAAAAAAAGCTGCCCTCAGAATAAGGGAAAAAGGCGGGCGTTTTGAACTCACCCTAAAGAAAATAGCGGAGGCCGGTGTCCTCGAAATCAATCAATCCATATCCGATGAAAAAGCAATGGCCATGATCGGTAAAAATTCTTTCCCTTCCGGCGAAGTCAAAGATGAACTTATACTTATGGATGTAAAGCCTGAATCTCTTGAGTATAAAGGCATGCTTCAGACCCGCCGGGCACAGGTCCCTTATAAAAAAGGGCTGATAATGCTTGATCACAGCACTTATTTTGGCCGGGAAGATTTTGAAATAGAATATGAGGTTGATGAACAGCATACATCGAGCGGCAAAAATGACTTTTTCCAGCTGCTGAACGAACTCAACATTCCAAAGGTTCATGCCGATAATAAAATAAAGAGATTCTTTAATGCCAAAAAGGAGGGGACCCAATGAATTCACTTGGCCAGATCAGGGCATTGCTTGAATGGCAATCGCTCCAAAACTTTTCGGGGCAGCAATCAAATTCCGGTATGCCCGTTTCATCATCCTTTGCCAGCCTTCTTCAGGAGTTTGTTCAATCACAGAATCAAGTCTCTTCGATTGGACAGGCTGAAAACGGATTGAATACCCTTGGGCAGGTTTTTCAAAACAGCCAATATCACATACAGCAATATTTGACTGACAAAGGGGATGCCTCAAACATTTATGGAACGTCTTCGACCGAAGTAAAACAGGATTCCCCCGTCGAACAGGTCATAAATCGTGCAGCAGAAACATATAGACTGCCATCCAAATTAATTAAAGCGGTCATTCGCCATGAATCCAATTTCAATACACGTGCCGTAAGCCGGACGGGCGCTGCAGGATTAATGCAGCTGATGCCTGCCACCGCCCGCGGCCTCGGAGTCACCGATATCATGGATCCGGAGCAGAATGTCATGGCCGGCGCCAAATATTTGCGAAACATGCTTGATAAATATAAGGGCAATGTGAAGCTGGCACTCGCAGCTTACAATGCAGGCCCGGGAAATGTGGACAAATACGGAGGCATCCCGCCATTTAAAGAAACCCAAAATTATGTTCGGAAGGTAACAGACACATATTTAGGCTAGCCCGTTTAAACCCTGTTTTACATAACAGGGTTTTTTGATCGTGTCAATCCCCCTTTTTTATCAAAATGCTATTTATTTGTGTTATTTTTAAGCCGTTGATACAATGTACATATTATTTAAGAAAAACAACGGCGCCGGATCGGCTTCATTTGGCGAACAGGGAACCGATGGACTTTGCCGCCCAAGTTAAATATTATCCGATTCATGATCTCATACTATTTTTAGAAAAAGGAGCGATTCATATGGTTGAAAAGCGTATGATGCCGTATGACGCAATTGGGGAAGAAAAACTCTCCGCCCTTGTGGATGCCTTTTATCGCCGGGTTGGAAAACATCCCGACCTGATCCCCATATTTCCTGAAGACTTGACAGAAGTCGCAAGGAGACAAAAGCAGTTTTTGACCCAGTTCCTTGGCGGACCCCCTTTGTATTCACAAGAGCATGGACATCCCATGATGCGGGCACGGCACTTGCCCCATGAAATCACTCCTGTCAGAGCAAAGGCATGGCTGAGCTGCATGAGTGAGGCAATGGATGAAGTGGAACTTGAGCCTGACTTTAGGGAGTTTTTTTATTCAAGGCTGGCCATAACAGCCAATCATATGGTCAATACGCCTGATGAAGCCCAGGGTGAAGCACCGTGATGGATTGGAAAACCCAAAGCTTGCCTAAGCTCAAAAATGTACGAAATAAACCGATTGAAATTTATGTGTTCATAGATCCTTTCTGCGAAGAGTGCTGGCTCCTGAACCCGATCATTAAAAAGCTCCAGCTTCAGTATGGTGATTATTTCACCCTAAAGCATGTCTTATGTGGAAATTTAACCGTTCTGAATAATGGGAGCAAAAGCAGGGAGAGAACATCCGGCGATCAACAAATGTCGGAACAGGGCTCGGTTGTCCCGCATTTGGCGGCTATCAGCATAAAAGCTGCAGAGCTTCAGGGAAAAAGGGCAGGGATCCGCTTTTTGAGGAGGCTTCAGGAACTGCTTTTTGCTGAACAGGCTAATATTACGGATATCAATACATTGGAAAAATGTGCAAAAAGCGTAGGTTTGGACAGCAAAGAGTTTATCCGGGATATTTATTCATCAAGCGCCGCAAGGGCATTTCAATGCGATATAAGGATTTCATCTGAAATGAATGTGACGGAAATGCCCGCCATTGTCATTTTCAATGAACATATTGAAGATGAAGGATTAAAAATAACCGGCCTTTATTCATATTCCATATATGTCCAAATTTTAAAGGAAATGCTCGGGGGTTATGCACACCCTGCAAATATTCCGCCTCTGGAGAAATATTTGTCGTCCCATTCCATCATTTCTACACATGACCTTTCCATTATGTACGATGTTCCGTACCAACAAATGGAAAGAAAGATGAAAAAGCTTCAGCTGCAACGGAAAGTGGAAAAGGTACATTCAGCAAACGGTTCTTATTGGAAATGGCTGCAGTTAAGTTGAAAGGCGGGAACGCCTTTCTTTTTTTCTCATAATATCGATTCCTCCGCATAAAAATCTAAGCAAGGCATATGAAACGGAGGGATCACTGGATTGAGAAAAACACTGATTGGATTGATGATCCTTTTTTTCATCATCAGCTTTTATCTTAATATGCTGGGGCTTATGCAGCTGATTCCAATTTACATTACCTCGCCGCTGCTTTTCCTTTCCATCTTTATTTTTTTCTCCTTTATGAATGGAAGGAATAAGTTCAAAGGATTTCATTAGGTTAATGACCCCAAAAATGAGAGCCGGAAATCCGGCTCTCTATTTATCTTATTCATTTAACAACTTTTCCATTTCATTCAGCTTTTCTTCAAAGACTTTGCAGGCTGCTTCAATCGGTTCTGAAGAAGTCATATCGACACCGGCTTTTTTCAATACCTCGATCGGGTAGTCGGAGCTTCCTGCCTGCAGGAACCCGATATAGCGATTGACCGCTTCTTCCCCTTCATCCAGGATTTGCTGGCTCAGGGCAGTTGCTGCACTATAGCCTGTGGCGTATTGATATACGTAATAGTTGTAATAAAAATGCGGAATCCGGGACCATTCAAGGCCAATCTCCTTGTCAATATGAAGGTTTTCTTCACCGAAATATTTCTTGTTCAGTTCATAGTACTCGTTCGTCAGCAGATCCGGTGTCAATGCCTCCCCATTTTGTGCTTTTTGGTGGATCAGATGCTCAAATTCCGCAAACATCGTTTGGCGGAATACCGTTCCGCGGAAACCTTCCAAATCATGGTTTATTAAATAAAGGCGCTTTTGCTTGTCATCAGTCGTTTTTTGCAAATAATGGCCCAATAATGCCTCATTGCAGGTAGAAGCCACTTCCGCCACAAAAATGGAGTAATTCCCATATGGATAAGGCTGGCATTTTCGTGTATAGTAGCTGTGGACGCTGTGCCCGAATTCATGGGCCAGGGTAAATAAGTTGTTCACATTATCATGCCAATTCATTAAGATGTAGGGATTTGTACCGTACACCCCGGAAGAATAAGCGCCGCTTCTTTTTCCTTTGTTTTCTATTACATCCACCCAGCGGTTTTCAAAGCCTTCTTTCAAAATATTGATATAATCTTCGCCGAGCGGTTTCAGCCCTTCCAGCAGAATATCTTTCGCTTCCTCATATTTGACCTTCATATCCACTTCTTTTACAAGAGGAACGTAAAGGTCATACATATGCAGCTCGTCAACTTGCAGGACTTTCTTTCTTAAGCCGACGTAACGCTGGAGCAGGTGCAAATTTTTATTGATGGTGGAAACAAGATTGTCGTAGACACTCTCAGGAATATTGTTTGCGGCCAGTGCCGCCTGCCTGGCTGAATCGTAATTTCTTGCCTTTGCATAAAAATTATCTTTCTTGATTGTCCCGCTTATAGTGCTGGCAAATGTATTGGTGAACTTTCCATACGTCTCATACACATTTTTAAACGCCTGCTCGCGGACATTCCGGTCCTGGCTCTCCAAAAACCGAATATAGTTCCCGTGTGACAATTGGACGTCATTGCCCTCTTCGTCTTTAATGACCGGAAAAACAAGATCCGCGTTATTCAGCATGCCAAAAGTTGTAGCGGATGCACCCAAAACCTCTGATGCTTCTGCAAGCAAAGCCTCCTGCTCCGAACTCAGCACGTGCCCCCGTTTCAGGTTAATTTCATCCAAAGCCTGTCTATACAGCTGCAGGTCCTTGTTTTCCTCAAGAAACTGATTCAGTTTATTTTCGTCCATTGCAAGTATTTCAGGGACAATATAAGAAAAAACACTGGCAAATTTAGAGTAGAGTGATTCAGCCCGCGCATTAAAAGCCTGATAATGTGAATTGGCCGTGTCCTGATCATAGCGCATATGTGCATATGTATATAATTTTCCCATCCGTTCGGCCAGCTTCGATTGGAAGTCCAATGCTTCGTATAGCGCATCAGCACTTTCATCCAATTTGCCTTTAAATTGTTCACCCTCAGGAATCATTTCCTGGATGGAGGAATATTCCTTCTCCCATTCTTCATCCGTTTGAAAAATATCTTCCAGGCGCCATGTCAGTTCCTCTTTCACCTCTGACCGGCTTGGAAGGGTTTTTACATTCGAATCGTGTGCCATAGCATATCCTCCGTTCGTTTTGTCTTATTCCAAATTTTGCATACTAACATATTCTCTTTTTCAGCATAAAAATCCTGCCAAGTAAGCCAGAAAGGCATTTTTGTTCACCCGCTATTGTTGATTAATGTGTCATGAATGTCTATGTCCCATAATTTCGCTTCCTCAACATGGGAAGGCCACGGAATAACCTGAATCATTCTGTATAAGTCTTTCCCTGCCCTTTGAAAATAAAACAATTCTTCAAGCAATCGGAAATAATCGCGGACTGACTTTTCCCATTGATTTTCATCATGGAGCGGAAGCGTCCTGCATATAATGTCCCCATTGGATATTCTTTCTCGAAGTTTATAATTTACATATTTCAACGAGATGTTTTTACCAGTTCCCAATTTCTTCAGACAATCGGACCAAATGAAAAATTGCCATTCAGCAGGATGGGAAATGAAGCTTTCCATATATTTCACAGGGAGACCTATTAGAGGTGATAAAAGGAATGGATTGGATCCTTCCATGTAAACAGCTCTTAAAAAACTGTCACGCATAAGGTTTCCATAACGGACCTTCTGTTGTATCCAATTCATTTTTTCATCTGGCCAATTTTTATATGGAAAATTGGTACGGGCAGGAAAAGATGGGAAGGGGTATTTTATTTTCGAGATTGGCCACTGA
This sequence comes from Siminovitchia fortis, assembly GCF_007681465.1. Lineage (NCBI taxonomy): Bacteria > Bacillati > Bacillota > Bacilli > Caryophanales > Bacillaceae > Siminovitchia > Siminovitchia fortis. The sequence continues at coordinate 24,927 of NZ_VEKZ01000004.1, read as the reverse complement.
TGCAGCCTGGCAAATACTTTTCTTGAGGTATACGGTGTAATATTCGTTAAAAGGAATCCCCTTCCGCTTTCCGGCTCATATCCGGCAAGCATAGTTTGTCCATTGTTTCTCATCGTCTGAGACCATAGGTATTCCGTCATTTCGAACATGTCATTGGCCCTTCTTTTATGAAAAGGCTGTCCGCCGACTATCCATATGGGGATGATGCCCGATGAAAGGTATTGGAGGGATCTCCTTTCCACACTTTGGACGGAAATTGGAGTGCATTGAAACTCTACAGCAAATTGTCTTCCAGCTTTTTCGACAAGTAAATCGGGCCGTTGTCTGATATCAGAAAGATAATGTTCTAGTGAGACAGCCAGTTGGTTGGATCGACACCATTCAAACAAGTCCAGTTTACCTTGCAAGTGTCTTGGACTTTCCGGTTCGGATGCTGTTTCGATACATTGGGAATGATGCCGATGGGAAAAGTGGGGGATTCTTACATGGCCGGCTTTTAAAATAAGTGGTTCTTTACAGACGGGGCAAAAGAATCGTTCATGCTTCCGGAGCTGAGGGACTCGATTCCGCATATCGCCGGACAGCGTGAACAGTTCTCCTTCTTTGTTTAATGCAGTTAACAAACAACACACTCCCTTCTTTTCATATATGTATTCTTCAATCGGGCCTGCTTTTCCTTTAATTTGCCATAAAATAAAAAAACCGATTCCCAGTGAAATCGGTTTTTTATGCAAAGTATTCGTTCAACGTATAAAATACATTTTGGTCGATGACTTTTTTCCCGTACTCTTCAAGGCGGTGGATTGTGAACGCTGATTCATTCCCGTATTCCAGCAGGATGCTCAACACATCCTCGATCTGGTCCTCATCAGACTCTTCATCCGGAAACTTCACGTATAAGTAGTATTTGTTCTCGTACGCAAAGAGCTTTGTTTCAATTTCTTCAAGGCCCTGCCTCTTGGAGAGCGCAAGTACATCTTCAAAGTCATTGAACATAAGGACGAATTCAAGCAGATCATCATCACTGCGGACATACTGGTTCAATTGAAGATGGTGGTCCAGAAACTCCTCGATCCTTTCATCAATCGGCAAGTCCTTCAATTTTTCATCCGGAATGGGCAGCTCGAACCTTTGTCCATCTTTGGACAATTGTGCCTTTGTTACCAAAACTTCCAACCCTTTGTCCAGTGCCTGGACTTGGATCCATAACGGGCCCTCTGGTACAAATTCTTCTTCATGATGGATCTCATCCATCATTTCCCAGAACAGCTCTTCGCTTTTTTCGCGGCTGTACCATATTTCTTCGCGGTCAAAGCCTCTTTCTTCTATATCGACATATGAAATGTAAAATTTCACTGTATTTTCATTTATACGCTCAATCTCCACAAAACAACTCTCCCTTCTTTTGTAGGGTGGCGGTGTTGAAGGGACATGTATCCCGACAAAGGTATAAATTATAATTAGTCTTCCCCTTGTACTCTTTATTTTATGATAAACGCTTGTAAAAGGGAAACAATATTTGCTCCCAATTTATAAACCATCAAAAGCCCACCAAAGAAAATCGATGTTTCGCCTATCTTAACCAATAAATTATAAGAAATCAAGCGATTTTTCCGAAAATTCGACTGTGCGGACTTAAGCATGCGGCGCCAACAACTGTTTTATTAAAAAAACCCCCATACTTCTGATCCAGAGTATGAAGGTTTCTTATTTATGCTTAAACTTAACCGTTTAGTTGACCATTTTCTGTGCTTCACGAAGCTGATACGTTCTGACTTTGCGCGGCAGGAAACGCCTGATTTCGTCTTCATTATACCCTACCTGAAGACGTTTCTCATCAAGGATGATCGGTCTGCGCAGCAATCCCGGGTTCTTTTGGATGATATCAAATAACTGTTGAAGAGGCAAAGAATCCAAATCGATATTGAGCTTTTGAAAGACCTTTGAACGTGTAGAAATGATTTCGTCCGTACCATCCTCCGTCATCCGCAATATCTCTTTGATTTCTTCAAGGGTCAATGGTTCCGAGAAAATATTCCGTTCAGTATATGGAATGTTCTGCTCTTCTAACCAAGTTCTTGCTTTTCTGCATGATGTACAGCTTGGTGAAGTGTATAATGTGACCATATTTTAGCACACTCCTATTTTATTTTGAAATATATTAAAGGGTTGATTTTGATCAGTTTTTAAAACCAGCCAGATTAAAATCAGTATTATGAAACACTTTATATTATGTATTATACACTATTTCCTCATTCATGAATAGATTTATTTAGATTTTTTATATACTGTATTCCTCCCGTCTTTCATTCTGTTATAGTAACCCTTAAAGCATTTTTACCCTTCAAAAGAGGGTCTGAAACACCCTCTTTGAATTAATTTAACCTGTTTCTGTTTTTCCATTCATGCGGGCCGTTATTTTTTACTCGGTCCCCGGGGTGTAGTCCACACCTGGTGTATATGTGTTGCCGGCATTCCAGAGCAGATATTCTTCAATTCCCGAATCATTGAGGGCTTTGATCTGGGCCTCCACTTCAGCTTTTCCATATACCTGATAGTTTCCGCTTCCTAAATATGAAGCTGTGAAATCTTGGAGCCATGGCCGTGAAATCGGAGGATTTTTCAATTCCGCAAGCTTTTGATTTTCCAATTTTGCATATTCACGGACAAGTTTATACGGTTCCAAATCCGGCTTGGCAATGCCAAAATAGGATGTCCAATGGCTTGGGTAAATCATGGACGATATAACGTCAACATTCTCCGATATTTTGCTGAAGTTCTGCCCGATTCCCGGGGCTTCCGGCAGCGTGGCGGTGTAGCCGAAAATATCCACTGAAACCTTGACGCCATACGGCTTCAATTTTTCACGGGCATAGGCAACAAAGTCGGTAACCGCATGGACGCGTTTTTGTACATTGTCCTCTTTCATGTCTTTGTATTCGCCCATTCCATATTTGAGCTGTTCATCCCGGTTTTCGAATCCTTCCGGAAACCTTACGTAATCAAACTGGATTTCCTTGAACCCCAGTTTAGCGGCTTCGATGGCAATATCGACATTATAATCCCACACTTCTTTTAAAAAAGGATTAACAAATGCTTCTCCCCGGCCGTTAACCCAGATTTTTCCTCCATCCTGGAATGAGAGCTCGGGCTTTTCTTTCGGAAGGATTGAATCTTTGAAAACAACAATCCTTGCGATCGGATAAATCTGTTTCTCTTCCATTTTTTCAAGCATTGCCCTTGGGTCCTTTATGTAGCTTTTTCCGATCTTTTCAAATGGTGAGCCTTTGTCACCTTTAAATGTCACGTTGCCCCAGTCATCCTTGATGTCTATGACCATTGTATTTAAGTCCGTTGATTCTATCAGCTTCATCAATTCATCAAAACGGCTTCCCCCTGCTGATTGTCCTGTTACATAAATTCCGCGGACAGCGTCCGGATATTCAAAGTTCAAGCCGGAATCGTATATAAAGCGGGGGGACTCCAGCGGCAGAGACTTCATTGCGATTGCATTTTCCCTTGTCGGATTGAAGGAGTGAACCTGTTTGGCTCCCTGTGCCATCGCCGGTTGACTTGTAAGCGCCAACATGCCGAACACTCCGGCTGTAGCCATCAGCTTTCTAAAATTCAAGATGTCCTACACTCCTTTTTATCTGGCAAAACTTATATGTCCGTTAATTCATTACTATTTTAGCAATAATTGCTTAAGAATGAAATGATTGTTTTTTCCTGCTCTTCTGGACCCAAAGTCGGGTGAAGCACCGCCTTTGCTTGATTGTCAAGCTTTTAGCCGTTATAATTATTGGGATATATTCCCCATCTGCGACATTTTTAAGGAGTGCAAAGATACTTGACGGCCGGCTGCATGAGTAGGGATTGCGGGGCGTCAGTGCTTTTATCATATTAGGAGGATTACATATGAAGACAATTTTTTCAGGTATTCAGCCAAGCGGTGTGATCACCCTGGGCAACTACGTTGGGGCTATCAGGCAATTTATTGAACTTCAGCACGAATATGACTGTTATTTTTGTGTGGTTGACCAGCATGCCATTACGGTTCCCCAGGATCCGATTGAACTTCGCAAAAATATAAGAGGCTTAGCGGCGCTGTATGTCGCTGCCGGCCTTGACCGAAAGAAGGCGACTTTATTTATTCAGTCCGAGGTGCCCGCCCATGCTCAGGCCAGCTGGATGCTGCAGTGCATCTCTTATATCGGTGAACTGGAAAGAATGACGCAGTTCAAGGATAAATCTACAGGAAAGGAAGCAGTCTCTGCCGGCCTGTTGACCTATCCGCCTTTAATGGCTGCAGATATCCTGCTGTATGAAGCTGATCTTGTGCCTGTAGGAGAAGACCAGAAACAGCATTTGGAACTCACACGTGATCTTGCTGAAAGGTTCAACCGGAAATATAGAGAGATTTTTACAATTCCAGATGTACGAATCCCAAAGGTTGGGGCAAGAATCATGTCTTTGCAGGAACCTACAAAGAAAATGAGCAAATCCGATTCCAATCAGAAAGCTTTCATCACGTTGCTCGATACACCTAAACAGATTGAGAAAAAAATAAAAAGTGCCGTTACAGACTCTGAAGGCATTATAAAATTCGACCGGGAAAATAAGCCGGGTGTTTCCAATCTTCTTTCGATCTATTCGATTTTGGGCGGAAAAACGATCGAGGAGCTTGAAGCACAATATGATGGAAAAGGCTATGGAGATTTTAAGGCTGATTTAGCTGAGGTCGTTGTCAAGACAATATTACCTATTCAAGAAAGGTATTATGAACTTGTCGAGTCAAAAGAGCTCGATGACATTCTTGATGAAGGTGCGGAGAAGGCAAAACAGCAGGCAAACCGGATGCTGAGAAAGATGGAAAATGCCATGGGCCTGGGCAGAAAAAAATAAAAAAGAAAAGCGCAAGCGCCCGTTTAGCGACGTACAAACGGAAATGCGGAAGACGGCTGTTTAGGGGCGACAAGCGCTGGAGCTAGACATAGATATATCTTTCTGAATGGAAAAATGAGCCTAGATTTTATATTTTCTTTACTTAAAACACTAAAATTCCCCTTGATCATGAAGGGGAATTTTTCATTTCCAAAGACTTGCTTAATTTACTTTTGAATCATATTCCATTTCCCAAAGCTTCTCAAAGAACGGCTGCCCTTTCACCATATTTTCACAAAGGGTTTGATGTTTTTCCGTCCATCCCTCTTTCGCCTCTTCATAAAGCTTATTCCAAACACTTTCAAAATCCATCGTTTGAATTTCGGTATATAGGTGCGGGCACCATTCGGTATACCAGTATCTGACTTCCGCCGTATTCTTGGAATTGTACAACTGGTCAAGTGCCATGAACAGAAGCTGTTTTAAATGGCGCTCTCTGCGTGTTAAGCCCCTCATCAAGACGGGATCGGGAGATAGAATATGAAATTCCTTTTTCACACCTTCGTGTTTAAACTTATACTTTGTCGGTTCATTATTTTCAATCATTTCAAATACAAGCTGTTCCTGGCGAGGGATCAGCCTGCTTTTTCTGAGCGGAATCGTATATCCCATCGTATCCACCGCAAGGATACCTTGTCCATCCGTAACGACAAAGCATGAATCCAGCGCTATACGCTCATGATTTTTTCTTAAATAGGCTTTTTGGTAAATGTCATTTAATAATTCCTGTGGTATGTCGGCCATATCGTTTTCAATCATGTCGAATAAGAGATGCTCGATGTACAATAACGGAACTTGATCGAGAAGTTCAATGACATCTTCCCCTCTTCTCCATTCGTGAAAATGGCAAACGTTATATCCATTTTCTTCCCCTTCGAACCAATTGACCCATACATCATGAAGATAAAGCATCCTTAACCCCTCACTTCATAACTATTTGTTTTTCAGTATGGGCAGGCTGCAGTTAATTTATTCCTGTGAATCCATCATCGGGCAATACGGTCATTCTTCGGAATTGGTCCCGTAAATGGAAAACCAGATTAAGATAAGGCCGGCTATAAATAAATAACATTCAGGACGCCTGCCAATATACAAAAAGTAATATGAATAGCTGTATCCCATCGGCAAGAGGTTCATATAAGCGATGATATTGATTCCACCAGCAACAGACAGACCGAATCCTATCAAATAAATTGTCCCTCTAAACAGCATGGCAGTCCCCCGGAACATTGTTTCTGACAGCTTGTCTAACACCATTTATATTCAAAAAAGAGCCATACATTACAGAAAAAGAAATCGGCCTCCGTTCATCCGGAAGCCTGCTCTGTTTCACGGGTGTATGCCCTATTATTCTCAACAATGCGCTCTGATGGAACTTTAAAGGACTCATGTACAGTCAACGGCTTCTTTCCTGCATACTCTTTTACGATGTCCGCCCCGAGGGCATATCCCATCATATTGGGGATGCCTCTCCTTCCAAAAAGCAGATTATCATGCAAGGGATGTTCTTTTTTCAGCTCTAAATGTTCTTTATACACCCTGTTCCAGAAATGCTGAAGTTGGTCTTGGTTGTAAAAGCCCAGCCAGTCAGCTGTATATTCTTTTCCGCAATATTTAAGTACAGCATGTTCTGCAAGCCCTTCAAAAATAAGCGAATCAAGCAGAGAATATTCTTCCGGATCTTTTTTATACCGGTTCATCCGTACAGCGTGATGGTACTCATGTACAAGCAATGATTCCCATACTTTGACATCATCTGCAGGTGAAAGGAACAAAAAGATCTTGTTCGGAAACGTCAATCCTGAACGCCCCTTAAGGTCCACCATGAATTGGCGCGCCGGCTCAATCGGAAAAATATAAATGTCTACCTCCGGTGCTTTCCACAGTCTTTTATATTTTGCATAAAACTTTTCCATATGCTCCCATGCCTTCTGTTCTTTGAGCCTTGTATACATATCGTGAGTTCTCCTTGATGGCTGGTACATTCCAAATCTTCGCAAATATTGATAGTAATGCGCATGGTTTTCAACATCCGGCGAAGCGAGCTTACACAGCTCCATCGGGTTGAAGAAGTGTTCATCCATCCAATTATCTGTCCGGATTACTCCCATTTTGCATCCCTCCCTCCATATCCTACTGAGGAAAGAGAAAAAAAGTGCCTAAAAAAATACAGCTCCCAAAGTTGGAGCTGTACCTTTTTTAAGAAGAATATTTTTTAAACGCAATCGTGGCATTGTGGCCGCCAAATCCGAGCGAGTTGCTGATCACCGCGTTGATCTCTTTTTTCCTTGCTTCATTTGTCACATAATCGAGATCACATTCAGGATCAGGCGTTTCGTAATTGATTGTAGGCGGAAGGATTCCGTCTTTTATGGCAAGTACAGAGAATATCGCCTCCACCCCTCCGGCTGCCCCAAGAAGATGGCCCGTCATTGATTTGGTTGAACTGATGGCAAGTTTGTATGCGTGATCGCCGAACACTTCTTTAACAGCAATTGTTTCATATTTATCATTGTAAGGTGTGCTTGTGCCATGGGCATTAATATAATCGATGTCCTCAGGAGCAAGCCCTCCGTCTTCAAGAGCGATTTTCATTGCCCGTACACCGCCTTCGCCGCCTGGCGCCGGTGCCGTGATATGATAAGCATCTCCGGTAGAACCATATCCGACAATTTCAGCATATATTTTGGCCCCGCGGCTGGTAGCATGTTCAAGTTCTTCAAGTACAATGACGCCCGCGCCTTCCCCGATTACAAATCCATCCCGGTTTAAATCAAAGGGCCTGCTTGCCGTATCAGGGTCAGGATTCGTGGAAAGAGCTGTATTCGCACAAAATCCTGCAACGGACATTTGCGTAATAGGCGCTTCCGTCCCTCCTGCAATCATGGCGTCCGCATCTCCCCGTTGAATGGCCTTAAAGGCATCGCCAATGGAGTTTGTACCCGTCGCACATGCAGTAACTGTACAGGAGTTGACTCCTTTGGCTCCAAGATAAATAGAGACTTGTCCAGTCGCCATGTCAGGAATCATCATTGGAACGAAGAACGGGCTGACCCGGCGGTATCCCCTCTTTTGAAAAATTTGAAATTGATTTTCAAGTGTCTCCATTCCTCCGATGCCGGATCCGATCCATACACCGATCCGATCCGCATTGCTCTCATTGATGTCCAAGTTCGCGTCTTTTACAGCCATCATCGCAGATGCAAGAGCGTAATGGGTAAAGCGGTCCATTTTGCGGGCATCTTTTCTTTCAATAATGTTTTCAATTTCAAAATCCTTAACTTCTGCCGCCACTTTGGCTGAGTAGTTGTCAGGATCCAGCCTTGTAAGAGGACCGATTCCCGATTTTCCTGCCAAAATGTTATTCCATGAAGTTTCAACATCATTTCCTACAGGAGAGACAGTTCCCAATCCTGTAACTACAACTCTTCTTTTCAAATTGTTCATCTCCTTTTCTGCCCCTCTGAAGAAGATATTGCTTGTTTCAAAAAATAAAGTATTCATTATTTAAGCATCTGTTTGTCCAGCTCAGGCGCCCGGCAAACGGGCGCTTCCGCTTTTCCTCAACGGCCCCATCTAATGGCAATGGCTCCCCATGTGAGACCCCCGCCGAAGCCGACCAACACGATCAGATCATCATCTTTTATTTTTCCGGCCTCCACTTCATCAGCAATGACCATCGGTATGGAAGCGGAAGATGTATTTCCATATTTATGAATCATTTTGGACATTTTCTCTACCGGCAATTCCAGTCTTTGTCTTGCCGCCTCCATGATCCTGATATTTGCCTGATGGGGAATCAGCAAATCCACATCGTTTTTTGTAAGACCTGCTTTCTCCAATACTTTAACAGATGACTCTCCCATTTGTCTTACCGCAAACTTGAAAACTTCCCTGCCATTCATCATAATATATTTTTCCTGATAAAGATACTGTCCGCCTGTCCCGTCAGCACCAAGATCAAATGCCAGGACTCCGCGTCCTTTGGAAACAGGCCCCATGACAACAGCTCCTGCTCCATCGCCAAAGAGGACAGCCGTATTTCTGTCATCCCAGTCGGTGATTTTGGAAAGCTTCTCGACGCCGACAACCAAAATATTTTTGCAAGATCCTGTCTCAATGAATTGTTTTGCAGTTGCCACCCCATACATGAATCCGGCACATGCGGCGCTGACATCCATTGCAGAAGCATTGACACAGCCAAGTCTCGCCTGAAGCATGCACGCAACGGAAGGGAATGGTTGGTCAGGCGTCACTGTTGCGACCAAGATCATATCGATCTCTTCCGGACCAACTTCTGCGTTTTCGAGGGCTTTTTTTGCAGCTTCAAAGGCCATATCAGAAGTGTTCACATTATCCGATGCAATCCTTCTCTCTTCAATGCCGGTCCGTGTCCGAATCCATTCATCGGAAGTATCCATCATTGTTTCCAGCTCTTTATTTGTCAACACCCGTTCGGGTATGTACTTTCCGACTCCAATTATTCCTGCATTCATATAAAATGTCCCTTCTTTCCGTTCCTTATGAAAATTGGTTTTGTTATCTTATATTAAGACTTGGTACTAATTATAGCATTTGTTCATTAACCTGTCATCACTATTTCAATTGCTTTCCAGCAATTTTTGCTGTTCTAAATAGTTGACCGCGTCATTGGCAGCGGCAGAAAGATTTTCATGAAATCCGGACGCATAATCATCTGAAGGACAGTATTCCCATACATCATGAAATTTCTTTAAGGATTCAAAAATTCCATTCAGCTTGCCTGCAAATGAAGACTGCGACCTCTCCGTGGCAGGCGGATGAATCAACAGCAGTGATGCTTCAGTTTTTTTTCGTTCCGAAAACCTTTCAAGCTGAAAGATCAGCTCGTTCCTTGCGCTTGGATGGCAGCGGTTTAAATAATCTAGCGTCGGTATGATATAAAGGCACTTTTCGTCCGATAATTTTTGTTGAATGGAATCTTCAACATTTTCCAGCTCCATATATCTTAAATTGGCATTTCGTCCGATAAGCAGCCATTTTTCCTCCTGCTCATCCGTTATCCAATCACGGTGGTCGATTGCGAATACATCATAGCCTTTTTCAAGCAGCAGGGAACATAATTCAAATCCGAAAGGCTGGCGGGCTCCAAATAATACGGCTGTTTTCATCTCGGCATCCCCTTTCTTTGTGGTTAAGGAAATAATAAAAGTGGTTAAGGAAATAATAAAATGATCAGGTTGTGAGTATCTTATTTGTCACTTAATGCTGCGTCCGGCGCTTGCGCCTTTGTTCAAAGATAAGCAAGTATAAAATTTTACAGAATTTTCTTTTCAAACAAAATTAACGTAATGTCCAGCTTCAGGCGCCATCGGCGCAAGGATTAAGCCAATCGCTGATGAAGGCAAACTACGCCTTCGCAAGCGTAGTCTAGCTTTGCGCCGATAGACGGGCGCCTTGCGCTTTTCTTATTCTAAAATTATCGTATGCAAAGTTGAAAGGGACTGACCTCTTTTCTCTTTTTTGTATTGGATTTATTGGAACGCCGCATTTGTTTATGGTATACTAACGTGGTGAATAATAATATTGATTATGTGACTTACATAGAGAAGTTTCTGAAACGGGGGGAACACAATTGAGATATCTGGTCACAATTTTTTGGACACTTTTGCTTGTAAACATGTTGATGTATGTAGCAGGTTCCATGATTGGATCAAGCTATGATTTCGGAACTGCAACAACTTTGGGCGTCGTCGCAGTTATTTTGATTTTCATCGTCTCTGCACTGATACCAGCACAGCCAACAGAAGAACAATAACTCGCCGGCGATCGGCGAGTTATTTTTATTTTTTAATCCTTATTTTCAGTTCATCATCCTGCAAATCGACAATGACTGTATCGAAAGGATGAACATTCCCCGAAATGATTTCCTTTGCAAGGCCTGTCTCAATCTTGCTTTGCAAATACCGTTTTAACGGCCGTGCGCCATACACGGGGTCATAAGCTTCGCGGGCTGTAAATTCTTTTGCGGCGTCTGTCATCTCCAGTTGGATATGCTGGTCGCGCAAACGCTCCTGAAGCTCCCTCACAAGCTTTGAAACAATTCCTTTGATGTTATCCATGCTGAGCGGTTTGAACAGAATGATGTCATCCACTCTATTAAGAAATTCCGGACGGAACGAAGCTCTTAGCTGGCCAAGGACAAGGTCCTTCGTCTCCTCATCTATTTGGTCTTCATTTTGCTCCCTTTCCAGCAGAAATGCCGACCCGATATTGGAAGTCATGATAATGACCGTATTTTTGAAATCAACCCTTCTTCCCTGCGAATCGGTGATACGGCCATCGTCAAGGACCTGCAGTAAAATATTGAACACTTCCGGATGCGCTTTTTCAATTTCATCGAGCAGAACAACTGAATACGGCTTCCTTCTGACAGCCTCTGTCAACTGTCCGCCTTCTTCATATCCCACATAGCCGGGAGGGGCTCCAATCAAGCGCGATACCGCATGTTTTTCCATATATTCGGACATGTCGATGCGGATCATCTGCTCTTCACTGTCAAATAAGTTTTGCGCCAATGCTTTGGCCAATTCGGTTTTACCTACGCCGGTGGGTCCAAGGAATATGAAAGATCCGATCGGACGGTTCGGGTCCTTGATTCCGGCCCTTGCCCTGAGCACCGCATTGCTCACAAGCTCCACCGCTTCGTCCTGCCCGATAACCCGTTCGTGCAATATGCTTTCAAGCCTCAGCAGTTTTTCCCGCTCGCCTTCAACAAGCTTTGTGATCGGAATGCCAGTCCATCTGGAAATAATTTCAGCCACTTCATCTTCTGTCACTTCCTCTTTTACAAGACGCGACTCATTCCGCTCCTGGCCTTCCATTTGCTTCAGCTCTTTTTCCAAAGCCGGGATGCGGCCGTGGCGAAGCTCAGCAGCACGGTTCAGATCATACTCGTTTTCCGCCTCTTCAAGCTCTCTGCGGAGCTTTTCCAATTGCTCCCGCTTTTCCTGGATGCTGGAAATTTCACTTTTTTCTTTTTCCCACTTCGCTTTCATTTCATTTGCCTTTTCTTTCAGGTCAGCGAGGTCTTTTTGCAGCAGCTCAAGCCGTTCTTTGCTTGCTTCATCTTCCTCTTTCCTTAAGGCCGCTTCTTCGATTTCAAGCTGCATGACTCTTCTCGTAATCTCATCCAGCTCACTCGGCATAGAATCGATTTCCACCCGTATATTGGCACAGGCTTCATCAATGACATCAATCGCTTTATCTGGTAAAAAACGATCCGTAATATAGCGGTCGGATAAAGTTGCTGCCGCTACAAGGGCTCTGTCATGAATATTGACCCCGTGGTGGATTTCAAACCTTTCCTTCAATCCGCGCAAAATGGAAATCGTATCTTCCACTGTCGGTTCGGGAACAAGCACCTTTTGAAAACGCCTTTCCAATGCAGCATCCTTTTCTATATACAGCCGGTATTCATCCAGAGTCGTTGCTCCGATGCAGTGGAGTTCTCCTCTTGCGAGCATTGGCTTCAGCATGTTTCCTGCATCCATGGAACCTTCCGCTTTTCCGGCGCCTACTATTGTATGGATTTCATCAATGAACAGCAGAATCTTGCCTTCGCTCTTTTTTACTTCCTGCAATACCGCTTTGAGACGTTCTTCGAACTCTCCCCTGAATTTGGCTCCGGCGATCAGGGATCCCATATCCAGCGCATATATCGTCTTGTCCTTTAACCCCTCCGGCACGTCTTTTCTTACGATTCGTTGGGCAAGCCCTTCTACAATGGCGGTTTTCCCGACACCCGGCTCGCCGATCAGAACAGGGTTGTTTTTCGTTTTGCGTGACAGAATCCTGATGACATTTCTTATTTCCTGATCCCGCCCGATGACCGGGTCCAGTTTGCCGGACTTCACTTCCGCCACGAGATCCCGTCCGTATTTTTTTAAAACTTCATAGGTCGCTTCCGGGTTTTGTGACTCCACCCGCTGTCCCCCCCTGATTTCTTTTACTTCTTCCAAAATGCTTTTTCTCGTTATCCCGTAGCGGGATAAAAACCGTGATATGCCGTTATCCGGCATATCCATTAAAGCAAGTGCAAAATGCTCCACGGACAGGTACTGATCCTCAAACCCACTCATTTCTTCCTCAGCCTTGCTGATGAGCGTCGATAAAGGACTGCTCAAGTACTGGCCGCCCTGCACACCCTGGCCAGTCACCTGCGGCTTCTGGTCCAATATTTTATCGAGTTCAAGCTGGATTTGCCCTTTCGTCACCCCAAGGCGCTCATAAAGCGTTGAAAGCAGGCTGTCATTCCTGTCTATAAGAGCTTTCCACAGATGCGGTATATCCAGTTCCGGGTGATTCAGCCTTCTGGCAATTTGCTGGCTTTGCGCGAAAGCCTCCTGCATGGTCATCGTCATCTTGCTCAGATCCATATTCCTCCTCCTTTTTCAAAACCAAAAGAGCCTGTTTATCTTCAAACCTGTTTATCTTCAAAATAAAAGCGAAGCTGCCAAAAAGGAGCTTCGCCTATACAATTCCCATTCAGCAGAATGGCAAAACGGAAGATATGTTCTTTTAATCAAGTAACGCCAAGCGCAATTTTCGCATAACGCGACATTTTATCTTTTGTCCAAGGAGGAGTCCAGACAATATCCACTTCCGTCTGTTTGACTTCCGGTATATCCGCCAATGCCGCTGTCACCTGGTCTACAATAACAGGCGCAAGCGGGCACCCCATTGATGTGAGGGTCATCGTTATTTTTGCCGTGCCGCTTTCATCCAAGTCAACATCATAAACGAGTCCAAGATTCACGATATCGATGCCCAATTCGGGGTCGATCACCTGTTCAAGGGCGCCGTAAATATTCTCTTTCAATGCTTCGTCCACTGTTCCCCGCTCCTTTCAAATGGTTTCTATCCTTATCATACCAAATCCATTATAAATTCAAACAGAAATGTTTTCTTTACAATAAAAATTCGCTGAACCAGTCAACTGTTTTTAAAAAAGCCTCACGGGTCACCTTATGCTCGGCATTGTTGTCGGCAAGGAAGTATAGACGTTCCGGCCTCTTTTCATAATCAGCTTTAATTTTTTGGTAAAAATCGGATGTTGGCTGAAACGGTACCACCTTATCCTTTTTCCCATGCCAAATCAGGAGCGGCCTTCCTGCAAGTCCCTCAGGCTGAAGGCTTAAATCATATTTCCGTAATTCAGCATATATACCATCAAGTTCTTTGTTAGAAAAAGGAATGGTCATTTCTGCTTTTTCCAATGACTCAATCTGCGCCCTGGCCAATTTTTCGTAACTCGGGCTTCCCATCAAGGAAACGCCCGCTTTAATCCAATCGTATCGGGCCAGTCCGCCGAACATCGTGATGCCGCCCATAGAGGTGCCGACAACTCCAATCCGGCTGTTGATCAAATCCTTTTGGGATAATTCTTCCTTCATATCGTTCAGTTCGCGGATTGATTGGAGAACAATGTTCCAAAATTCGAAGATCAGTTTTTCCGGATGCCTGCCGTCACTTCGTTCCCCATGTAATTTTGCATCCGGAAGAATGACCCTGAACCCTTTTTCCGCAAGCAGGTAGCCGAAATGAAGATTATGTTCTTTAGCTGAAGTAAAACCATGCAGAAAAAAGACGATCGGCAGCTTTGCATTTTTTCGGCCTTCTTTTACGACATGTAAAACCGGTATATTACTTATGGATTCGTGATGGATTTCAATCAATCGACTCTCTCCTTAGGCTTGACGTGTTGGAATGCCAATTAATGTTATATTTTAACACTCCTTATTTCCTCTTGCCAAAGATGAGGATTGGCTGTCATTAATTCCCCGAAGTTTTTGTCCGCTTTTCGTCCAAAATAAGATATGAACGCGTGATGCGTTCCTTCCTACCATTTCAAAAAGGCGGTGTGTTGTCATGGCTAAAAACAGTAAATCCAGACGCTTTACGAATCAGGGAAAAAACTCTGTTGAACAACATGCACAACGTTTTCCATATCGCTCCACATTGGATGAGGCAGAAAAGGAAAAAATTGAGTTCATGAAAGAATCATCGCTTGGAGGTATTTAAGGTGGGAAAAGACAAACTTTTTCAGGAGGCCAGGCACTTTGTTAAGCAGGCTTTAAATAACACGTCACCTGAAACCGTTGAGATTGCCAAGAATGCCCTTTCTTCAGCATATGCCAACTCAACCTTCGCCCAGCAGAGCCAGTTAAGGGAGCTGCAGGAACAGCTTGACAAGAGGTCAGATTCGCTTTAGCACTTTAACGCATCGGGGGTCAGACCCTCCTTAGTGCTTTAACGCACCGGGGGCCTGACCCCTTAATCTTTCCGGAAGAAGCCGAAAACCGCCGCTGTCTCCACAATATTTGTGAATGCTTCAGGATCGACCTCTTTGATGACATGTTCAAGCTCATACAATTCATACCGGGTTATGACGATGATCATCATGTCTTTTTCCTGGTTGGAAAACGCCCCTTTGGCCGGCACCATCGTAATGCCCCTGACCAATCTCTTATAAATCGCTTCTTTAAGCTCGGCGGCTTTTTTCGTGACAATCATGGCCGTAAGTTTCTGATGGCGCGTATGAATGGCATCGATCACCCTTGTGGACGCGTAGACCGACAGCAATGTGTATAATGCTTTATCCCACCCATATAAAGCGCCCGCTGTCAGTATGATGACGGCATTCAATATAAAGAAATACGTCCCGACAGATTTATCACTCATTCGGGATAGGACCATCGATATGATGTCCAACCCTCCCGTGGATGCCCCCACTTTCAATGTGATCCCGATTCCAATGGCTGTGATGACGCCGCCAAACACTGCGTAAAGCATGATATCTGCCGTCTGGGCCTTAACAGGAATAATTTCAAGGAAAAAAGAAGTGACAGCAACCGATATAAAACTATAGAACGTAAAGGTTTTTCCGACTTTGTACCACCCAAGCACAGCCACAGGAATGTTGAACAGCAATAATAAAAGTCCCGTTGATACGTTTAGCGGTGTAAATTGACTGATGACTTTTGATAAGAGCTGTGCAGCACCCGCAAAGCCGCTGGCATAAACATTTGCCGGTATAAGGAAATAATTCATCGCAACGGCAACGAGGATTGCCCCTGCTATGATGACAATTAGTTTTTTAATAACTTCCCATAATGATTGTTTTCTCATTTTTTCACCCTAATTCAGCGTTTTTTTACGTTGAGGTTTCTTATAAAAGCAGATACACTTATATAAAAGGACAAAGATTGTCAAATTATTTTTTCACGGAAGGTGTATTTTTATGACATTGAAACTTTTTGCCGACAGTGCATGCGACCTGCCGCTGTCTTTCTATGAAGAGAATAACGTTGTGTTGATCACTCTTCAGGTGCATATTGATGACCGGGAGTACAAAGATTTACAGAACATCACGCCTGAACAAGTATATGAAGAAATCAGGGCAGGAAAAATGCCCAAAACGTCCCAGGCCTCCCCTCAGCAGCTTCATGAACTTTTTACGGACCTTGCGAAAACAGGCGAAAGCGGATTATACATATCCATGTCTTCCGGCCTTTCGGGTACATATCAAACGGCTGTCATGGTGAAAGAACAGGTAAAAGAAGAATTTCCCGATTTGGATTTGACGATTATCGATTCAAAAGCCGTTTCTTTGGGATATGGTTTGACCGTCATGGCTGTTGCGGAAAAAATAAACAATAACGAACCAAAGGAAGACATCATCAAATTCGCACAATCCAATTGTAACCGCATGGAACATCTATTTACAATCGAGGATCTTGAATTTCTTGCAGCAGGCGGACGCTTATCGAGGTCATCTGCATTTTTCGGGGGACTTTTAAATATCAAGCCCCTTCTGCATGTTGAAGAAGGAAAATTGGTCCCACTTGAAAAAATCCGCGGTAAAAAGAAACTTTTAAAAAGAATGCTTGACCTCATGGAGGAACGCGGTGACGATCTTGAGAATCAAATGATCGGCATCAGCCATGGCGATGATGAAGAAACTGCCTTGCTAATGAAAAAAATGATCGAAGAACGTTTCGGAACAAAGAATTTTTACATACGTCTGATCGGTGCCATCGTCGCGTCTCATGCGGGCCCGGGAACGCTCGCTGTCTTCTATCTAAAAAAACAGGCCGATTGACAACGAGTAGGGAATCCCTGTCAGGACATACTAACCGCAAACATAAGGAAAGGGAGACTCTCTTATGCGATACAATACATCAGACAATGACAAAAAGGCAAGGGATAATCAAGCACGCAGGGAAGTAAAAAACATTCAGCGCGAAGAAGAACGCAAAGCCGGTAAACATCAATACTCCAAGAAAACGGATCATCTTTAATTATCATGCGGATTCATCCCGGCTGTTCGGGTTAAAGGCCGTAATCCCCGCCTGTTTTCGGGCGGGGATTTCGATTTAATTTGGACCGGAGCACCCCCGTGGGAGTATCGGTAAGCATGAAAAAGCCGCCGGTAAACAAGCACCGGCGGCTTTATAATTCCCTTATTTTACCAACTCAAGATCAACCGGGATGAATTCATCCACTTTGTCTCCAGCTTTTACTTTTAATGCGGTTTCCACGCTTTTTTGCCCGATTTCTTCAGGCTTTTGCGCAACGGTTGCCGCCATTTTCTTGTCTTCGACTGCTTTCACGGCATCGTCGGTAGCGTCAAAACCGACAACGATGACATCCTTGATTCCGGCAGCTTCCAAAGCTTCAATCGCTCCCAAAGCCATTTCGTCATTATGGGCAAAAATGGCCTGGATATCTTTGTTGGCCTGCAGGATGTTTTCCATGACAGAAAGCCCTTTGGAACGGTCGAAATCAGCTGCTTGCTTGGCGACAACTTCAATATCGGAAACTTCGTCAACCGCTTTGTGGAAGCCTTCGCCGCGCTCACGTGCGGCGGAAGAACCCGGGATCCCTTCAAGCTCAACGACTTTCCCTTTGTTGCCCAATTGTTCCAAAATGAGCTCGCCGGCCATTTGTCCTCCTGCCACGTTGTCGGAAGCGATGTGAGCAACGACTTCGCCGCCTTCGGCACTTCGGTCAACGGTGATGACAGGAATGTTTTCCTTGTTGGCGGATTCAATCGCAGCGGAAACAGCGGAAGAGTCCGCCGGATTGATTAACAGCACGTCAATGCCACGCTGGATCAAGTCTTCCACATCGGAAACCTGTTTTGCGGAGTCATTTTGCGCATCAACAACCACAAGCTCTGCCTCCTCGGCATCAGCTGCTTTTTGCGCGCCGTCTTTCAAGGAAACGAAGAACGGGTTGTTCAATGTTGAAATCGACAGTCCAATTTTGACCTTATCGTCTTTTTTGCCATTGGTATCGCCATCCGACGCTTTGTCTGAACCAGGTGCTTTTGTCGAACAGCCGGCAGCAATGATCATGATGATCGACAGAATCAATAAACCTTTGAATGCTTTTTTCACGATAATTCCTCCTTTAGATTTTTAAGCAGATTTTTTGCGGTCAAGCAGCACAGCGAGTAAAATAACTCCCCCTTTCACAACTTGTTGATAGAAGGAGCTGACATTCATTAAGTTCAACCCATTATTTAAAACCCCAATGATGAGGGCTCCTATCAATGTTCCAAAAATCCAGCCGCGTCCGCCGGACAGGCTCGTTCCACCAAGCACAACCGCTGCAATCGCATCAAGTTCATAGGTGACACCCGCGGTCGGCTGTGCCGAATTCAGCCTCGATGCAAGGATGATTCCGCCAAGGGCAGACAGCGTACCAGTAATCGTGTACACCCACAGCTTGACGCGGTCGGCGCGAATCCCCGAGAGAATCGCGGCTTCCTCGTTTCCGCCGATCGCATAAACCCGACGGCCAAAAACCGTCTTTTTCAAAATAAAATACAGGATAAAGTACACAGCCAGCATCCAGATGACTGGCACGGGGATCCAGCCGAGATACCCTTTGCCCAACAGCTCGAACAGCGTGCTGTTGGACAGCCCGGTGATCGGCCGGCCATCGGTGTAGACGAGTGTCAGCCCTCGGAAAATCGTCATCGTTGCCAGCGTGGCAATGAACGGAGCGACTTTTCCTTTTGTGATGATCAGGCCGTTCAATGCTCCCATCGCCGCCCCGGCCAAAAGCCCGATTAATATGGCAAGCAGCGGATCCATGCCACCCGCCAAGAGCCCCGCGGTCAACGCGGAAGCGAGAGCCAATATGGAGCCCACCGACAGGTCGATCCCCCCTGTCAAAATGACGAAAGTCATCCCAAAAGCGATCAGGGCGTTTATCGACACCTGCCTTAGGACGTTGAAAATATTATTTAAGGTAAAAAAGCTTGGGCTGACAATTGCCAGTATAATGATCAAAAGTACGAGACCAAGTAATGCGCCAAGCTTCTGTAATTGTTTTGAAAACGAGGATTTCATTTTTTATTTCCCCCTGTTGCTGCCTGCATAATTTTTTCTTGGTCCGCCTCGCTCCTATCAAGGATGGCAGCCAATTTTCCTTCATGAATGACCATGACTCGGTCACTCATTCCCAGCACTTCCTCGAGCTCAGAAGAAACCATGATGATCGAGACACCTTCCTTGGTCAGCTCATCCATCAGATGGTAGATTTCCTTTTTGGCACCGACATCGACGCCTCGTGTCGGTTCATCCAAAATCAAAATTTCCGGGCGGATTCCAAGCCACTTTCCGATGACGATCTTCTGCTGGTTCCCGCCGCTCAGCGATTTGACAGCCTGGTCCCTCCCGGATGTTTTGACATGCAGCTTGCCAATCATCTCTTCGGCAAAGCGTGCTTCTTCCTTTTCAGAAATTACGCCCCGCTTCGAAATTCGTTTCAGGTTGGCGAGCGTGAAGTTTTCCTGGACCGACATGCCGAGAACAAGACCTTTCGATTTCCGGTCTTCCGTGATAAAACCGATTCCTGCCCGAATCGCATCTGTCGGACTATGGATTATCGTTTCTTTTCCATCAATAAAAAGTTTCCCGTCAGTGACTTTCCGATAGCCAAAAACGGCTTCCATGATTTCTGTGCGCCCCGCCCCCATCAATCCGGCGACGCCAAGTATTTCCCCTTTCTTGACAGAAAAGCTGATGCGGCTAAAACTTCCTTTACTCGCCAGGTTTTCAACCCGAAGTTTCTCAGCGCCGACCGAGACTTCGCGATTGGGGAAACGATCGCCAAGCTGGCGGCCGACCATCATTCGAACTATATCGTCGTAGGATGTTTCGGCAATTCTTTCTACGCCGATAAACCGGCCGTCCCTGAGGACCGAAATTCGGTCGCAGATCCGGAAGATCTCCTCCATGCGGTGGGATATATAGACGATGCCGACTCCCTGTTTTTTCAGCGAGTCAATCACGGCAAATAATGCTTCAATTTCACGGTCCGTGAGCGCGGCCGTCGGCTCGTCCATGATCAACACCTCCGTGTTGGCGGCTACCGCACGGGCAATTTCAATCATCTGCTGCTGACCGACCGACAGCTGCCCCGCTTCTGCGGAAGGATCGATGTCAATGCCAAGACGGTTCAGATACTCACGGGTTTTTCGTTTCATTTCTTTATCTTTCGTCACTCCGAACCGGCCGACCGTCAGCTCTTTTCCGAGAAACATATTTTCGGCCACGGTCAAATTCGGGATGATGTTCAGTTCCTGGTGAATGAACGCGATTCCGGTGTCTTCGGCTTCTTTCGGGTTTTTGAAATCGACTTCCTTGCCTTTAATGCTCACCGTGCCAGTGTCCCGTTCGTAGACCCCAGTCAGGATTTTCATCAGCGTCGATTTACCCGCTCCGTTTTCACCCATCAAGGCGTGAATTTCACCCGGCAAAATCTCAAAGTCGACATTCTCGAGCACCTTAACGTTTGAAAACGCCTTGCTAATCCCTTTCATTTGAACGATTGGTCTTGCGCTCATATCAGAAAATCACCCCGGCGTGCAAAATAATGTTTGCATAAGGCGTAGCCTCACCCGTTCGAATCACGGCCTTTGCTTTTGCCATTTCTTTTTTGAATTCCTCATGGGACAGGTAGTCGACCGGAATCCCTTTTAAAAGCGCTGCTGCCTCTTCTTCGGCGGGCCGGTTGTGCGTCTTGATCTCTTCGGCCAGCGTCGCTTTTTCAACCTGCATGTCATCAAGCAGAACTTCAAGCGTTTCGATAAAGCCGGGCGTACCGATTTTCAGGGAAACGTCAATCCGGATGCAGTGATCGGGGATGGGGAGTCCACAATCCGCGATCACGATCGTATCCGTATGGCCCAATCTCGACAGCACTTCGGAAATATGGCTGTTTAGTATGCCATGTTTTTTCATCTTCTCACCCTTCCTGCCGTTGTAAAAATTCGGCGACTTCTTCGCTCGACGGCATGCCGCCCTGCGCACCGAGCTTGGTGACTGAGAGGGCCCCAGCCGCGTTCGCAAACCGGCACGCTTCTTCAAGGTCCGCCTTGCCGCTCAGCGAAAAGGCGAGCGCTCCGTTAAACGTATCCCCGGCACCGGTCGTATCGACAGCCTCAACAGGATAGCCCGGGATTAGCTTTTCGCCGTTTTGGTAAATGGAAGCTCCAGCGGCTCCTCTTGTCACAATGCACTTTTGCAAAATTTCTTCCCGCTCGGCTTCCGTCCAGTTTCCCGTGGCAAGGAGTTCCGCCTGTTCATGCTCATTTGGCGTCAAGTAGTCGGCGAGAAGCAGCATTTCCTTCGAAAGCACCTGGAATGGAGCGGGATTTAAAATGATTTTTACCCGATGCTTGCGTGCAAGTTCCATCGCTTTTTTTACCCCGTCAACAGGAATTTCAAGCTGGAGCACTATCGCGTCGCTCGCCGCAATGACTTCTTCATGCTTCTGAACGTATTCTGCGGTTACATGTGAATTTGCACCCGGTACCACGATAATCCGGTTGTCGCCTTCTGAAATCGTGATGGCGGCGATTCCTGTTGATACATGTGTAACCGGTTTTACATAGTCGATATTGATACCTTCATCCCGCAAACGCTGTGTAAGCAGTCGGCCAAAATCATCGTCTCCGACACAGCCGATAAACGTGGCCTCGGCGCCGAGGCGAGCGGCCGCAACCGCCTGGTTCGCTCCTTTTCCTCCGGGAATCGTATGGAATGCTTTGCCGAGAATCGTCTCACCCGCTTTTGGGGTCCGGTCCGCCAACGTTACCAGATCCATATTGACGCTGCCGATGACGGTTATTTTCCTCTTCATTTTTAGCACCTCGTCAATTTCGTAATGTGGTCTGGCCGGCAAGCAGCTCGACCTCAAATACATAATGTTTTTTTGCCACATATTTTCCTTCAATAATCCGAAGGAGAAGTTCGGCAGCCGTTCTTCCCAGATTGTAAATGGGCTGTGCCATGGTCGTGATTTCCGGGCTTGTCAGCTGGCCCATCTCAATTCCGTCAAAACCGATCACAGACAGCTCCTCCGGAACCCGGATCCCGAGCTGCCTTGCGGCTTTCATGACACCCATGGCCATGTAGTCGTTTCCGGCAAATATTCCGTCGATCTCCGGATTCTCCGTCAATAACCGCATTGTTACCTCTGCTGTTTTCTTGACATCAAATTCCCCTGCAGCTACGTATTTATGATCGAACCACGGCTCATTGCCCACTTCTTCCAAATAACCCTTGTACCGTTCATCGGAGTTTATAACATTCATCGGGCCGCGGATATGCGCAATCCTCTTGCAACCGGCCGACTTCAGGTGCCTGACCGCCTGCCTCGAACCATCATAGTTGTTCACCGAAACGGAAGGAACATTCTCGCCGATCGGCCTGTCGAGCGCCACAACCGGAACGGCCCTATTTTTGATATGCTTTGGCGTCAGCGTGCTCGTCACGATGATGACGCCATCGACATATTTTTGCTCGACCATCTCCATATAGTTGATCTCTTTCTCGATGTCTTCATCCGAATTGCACAAAAGCAGTGTGTACTCCCTAGTGTTCAGCAAATCCTCCACCCCTCTTGCCACCTCGGGAAAAAACGGGTTTTTGATATCCGGAAGGATCAGGGCAATCGTTTTCGACTGCTTCTTAAAAAGGCTCCGTGCGACGGCATTCGGCTTATAATTCAGACTTTCAATCGCGCTTTCCACTTTCTTTCTTGTATCCTCGCTGACATAGCCGGAATTGTTGATCACCCGCGAAACCGTCGCGACCGAAACTTCCGCCGCCATCGCCACATCTCTGATTGTTGCCACCTGCTCACCCCCGTTCTACAATATGAATCTATGAACCTCTTATATGTAACCCGTTACATAATAGTGAAATAGGAACCGGATATTTTACAAATACAAGTCTAAATTAGTTAAAATTTAATAATGTACCCCAGTGTGTAACCCTTTACACACTGGTTAAAAAATATATGGTGTAACCCTTTACACACAGTGTAACCACTTCCACATTTCTCTGTCAATCTTTTTTTATAGGAAAAATTTTGATCTTGTAGGATTGACACGGAGCCACCCTGGGCATGATTTCTCAAGCAAGCGGTAGGATAAACAAATTTACCGCGCCCGTACAAGATCCCGCTATTCAAATTAAGTTATCCGATATGTCCTAGGGCATCCAGTATTTGATACTTCTACCAAAATTGCGGTTGATTTGGGCTTAATCGTTGTATATTGCAATTAAAAAATTACATATACTTATTTGTAAGATAAATAACATCTTCTTCGAGATTTTGGAGATTAGAAATAAAATCATGTGCTTTCATTTTAGTTTTTGATAAGATTGGCAAATCTTCTTCCCCATAAGTCCCTGCGTGCATATGAAAATAAAAGGCAATACTATACCCTTTCTCCTTCAAAATGCGAAAAAATGATTTTAAAAGAGACATGGATTCCGTGAATTTTCTTTCATTACTCGTTTTTTTAAAAAAGTCACAAGAACACATTCCAGTAGTAATCGTATAAACATATTTATATTTACAACTAAAAATATCAGCAGGTTTGTTATCAAATATTCTTTCAATGAAAATGTCCTTTATTTCAAATTCGTTTTTTATTTCATTCGGTATCTCCCTGTCTAATCCAATAGTAATGAAATAACACATGTAGTTATCTCCTTTCTTTAACTAATGGCCATGCTTTTTGCCCTTCCCAGCCTAAAAGCCTCATATCGGTTATAAGCCGCAAACCGCATTTCATTGAATGCCTTTTACCTCTAGAGGAAGGCTCATTTGTGTGTTATACTCATTGTTAGTGATCTTCGGATTACTCATAAAAAATCGTCCTTTCTGAAATGTTGGTTTGGTCATTTTCATTTTACTAGAAGGGACGATTTTTTTGTAGGCATCTTTCGATATAAATCAAAAACAGGGCTGTCACAGAAAATCAATTTTCACTGACTTTCTGGACAGCCCCTTTCAAAAAATTCGTTTAACAAACTCAGTGTTGGGAGTGAGTTCAATTAGATATATTTTAATTTTTATGATTATGTCTTGTTTAATAGGTTGTGATAATTCAAAAAAGTATGGTTCAGAAGACAATGCTGATAATTCAAAAACGGATATTATAACAAATACTAATGATGAGACAAAGACTTTGCCCTTTGCGATAA
This sequence comes from Siminovitchia fortis, assembly GCF_007681465.1. Classification (NCBI taxonomy): domain Bacteria; kingdom Bacillati; phylum Bacillota; class Bacilli; order Caryophanales; family Bacillaceae; genus Siminovitchia; species Siminovitchia fortis. The sequence goes on along the minus strand of NZ_VEKZ01000004.1, from coordinate 427 downwards.
ATGAAGAAATTATTAAATCTATTGAGTGGGAAGAGAGTCCCACTTTTCAATCCGGAAATTACGAGATGAGGGTTTAAAGAATAAAGTTGGGTTTATTGATTTCCCGTTTGAAAAGAAAAAAACAGGCAAATATATGTGGCATTTTTGGGGAAAGTCACTCCCATAAGGTGAATTATCAATAGTCGCTGTTAAAAAAGGGAAAAATAAAGTATCGCCGGCATTAGTTGTAAATGGAGAAAAGGTTTGGACAACATCCTTCCTAGGAGGCCCAAATAATGGAGCTGATGCTCATTTACCTTCAAATATGCAGTTGGATGAATCAGGGATATGGGCTTTGCTTGTTTATCTAGGTGATAAATATATACCTTAATCCGTGACTAAATTTATCTAAAAACCATCCGAAAGCTAGTGAAATCAAGTATAATAC